>JAHCKJ010000128.1 GCA_026125835.1 Sphingopyxis sp. | reverse complement strand
CCTTGCTCGGGCGCGTTGATGCCGTAGCCGACGAAAACGACGTCGCTGTCCTTGACTTCGGCCTTCGGCTGCACGCGATAGCTGCCAGCAACAAAGTCGGTGCCATAAGCCAGCGACAACGGCGCCTTGCCGCCCGTGAACGTCAGCGGCGAGACACTTTCGGCGGTGATCTCGACCAGCGGCACATCCTGCGTCCAGCTGCCGTTGTTGCCGGGCTCCAGCCCCGCCGCCTGGAAACGCTCGATCAGCAGTGCGACGGTCTTTTCCTCCCCGACCGTGCCGGGCGCGCGCCCCTCGAACTCGTCCGACGCGAGCGCACCGACAACATCCTGCATCGTCTTGAGCGAAATTTCGGGGACGGCGACGTCGGGAATCGCCTCTGCGACGGTCTTGGCGGCATTGTCGCCCGCATTGCAGGCGGCAACGGCGAGCAGTGCCGCTGCGGCGGCAAAAACCCTGGGGGAACGAAGCATGGCTTTCCTCGAAATTTATTGGTGATGCGGCTGTGTGCCAGTCGCGGGGCGCCGATGCAAGAAGGGCGGCCCTTTCGGACCGCCCTTCTGAAAGCATGACCTTGAAACCGGATCAGCGCGAATAAAATTCGACGACCAGATTGGGTTCCATCTTCACCGGATAGGGGACTTCGTCGAGCGTGGGCACGCGAACGTAAGTCGTCTTGGTGCCGTCGACCGACAGATATTCGGGCAGGTCACGCTCGGGCAGGCTCTGCGCTTCGGCGACCAGCGCCATTTCCTGCGCCTTTTTGCCGAGGGTGATTTCGTCACCCGGCTTGACCAGGCGGCTCGCGACGTTGCACTTCACGCCGTTCACATAAACGTGACCGTGGCTGACCAACTGGCGCGCCGAGAAGATCGTCGGGGTGAATTTCGAACGGTAGACGACGGCGTCGAGGCGGCGCTCGAGCAGGCCGATCAGGTTCTGACCGGTGTCGCCCTTCATACGCGACGCTTCGAAATAGTTCTTCTTGAACTGCTTTTCGGTGATGTCGCCGTAATAGCCCTTCAGCTTCTGCTTGGCGCGCAGCTGGATGCCGAAGTCCGACACCTTGCCCTTGCGGCGCTGGCCATGCTGGCCGGGGCCATATTCGCGGCGGTTGACCGGGCTCTTCGGCCGACCCCAGATGTTCTCGCCCATGCGGCGGTCGAGTTTATACTTGGCGCTCTGGCGCTTCGACATTGTCGTCTCCAATTTGCTCTTGTGCCGAAGGATTTCGGCGGTTTCCCGGGTCGCACCATATGGGCATCTCGACAGGCTCGACACCATATGCGACCGCCGCTTCACCGGGGTGCGGGGTCCATTGCGAAGGCGCGCGGTTAGCGGGGGGGCTGGGCAAAGTCAAGTGCGCCGCGCCGCTTGTGCACTGGTGCCTCGACAGCCCATGAAATTCCGCTAAACGCTCCGCCCATGACTGACATCAAACTTCCCGAACAGTGCGAAACGATGGTCGACGTGCGCGCCGGTGTCGATCACATCGACCGCGAACTGGTCGCGCTGCTTGCGCGCCGCTTCGCCTATATGGATGCCGCTGCGCGGATCAAAACCGACAAGGGTGCAGTACGCAACGAGGCGCGCAAAGCGCAGGTGCTCGACAATGTCGCGCGCGAGGCGGAGGCGGCCGGATTGCCGTCGGCGCGCATACGCGCGGTTTGGAACGAACTGGTCGAACAGTCGATCGCTTATGAAGCTGCCGAATGGGATCGCGGCCGTCCGGTGTGACCGGCTCGATCAGCCGCCGACGCTACCACTTTTCGTCTGGAGATCGTCCGTCACATTGCCTGGCTGGGCATTCCAGTCTTCCTGCGCCTTGCAGACACGCTTCGGGATACGGCCACGCGCGTTCTCTTCCGACCGGCAGACTAGCTTCGGCTTTGCGGGCTTGGAGGCTGCCGGCTTGGTATCGGCCGCCGGTTCGGCTGTCGAGGTGGCAAGGGCGAGTGAAAGAAAAAGGGTCAGCACTGTATGTTCTCCGCGCAGGAACGGCTCGACTACCGCGTCCGAAGCTTTCTGCCAAGAGCAGTAATCACACCCCGCATCATTCTGATATCATTATGCGACCAGCCGGTTTTGGTCAGCGTCGTGCGTAGCGTCCGGAGCGTCATGGTCCGGCGGTCGGGCGGAAAGAAATAGCCCGCAGCGTCGAGATCGCGGGTCAGATGATCGATCAACCCTTCGAGTTCGCCATGCGGCGCCGGTGGGTCGAGTGGCACCTCTGGCGGCTGTGCCAGCGCTTGTCCCTTCGACCATTCATATGCGAGCAGAATCACCGCTTGCGCGAGGTTGAGCGATCCGAATTCGGGGTTGATCGGCACGGTCACGATCGCGTGCGCCAGCGCCACATCGTCGGTCTCCAGCCCCGAACGCTCGGCGCCGAAAACATATGCCGAACGCATGGCGCTGGCGTGGGCCTCCCGTGCCGCGGCCTCGGGGGTCAGTACGGGTTTGGAGACGCCGCGCTTGCGTACCGTGGTCGCGTAAATGGTCGCACAGTCCGCAACTGCTTCGGCCAAAGTGTCGAAAACCTTCGCGTTCGCCAGCACGATGTCGGCGCCCGCCGCGGCGGGACCGGCATCGGGATTTGGCCAGCCATCGCGCGGCGCCACGAGGCGCAACTCAGTCAGCCCGAAATTGAGCATCGCCCGCGCCGCCTTGCCGATATTTTCGCCAAGCTGCGGACGGACGAGGACAATGACCGGGGGCGGGGCGGCCACGCTCATTTTCCGGGCCGCGCAGCCTCGGTGATCGACGATGCGAACTCCTCGAAATCCCTGGCTTCGGTGAAGTCGCGATAGACGCTGGCGAAACGGATATAGGCGACATTGTCGAAGCCCTTGAGCGCTTCCATCACCATGGCGCCGATTTGCGCGGCCTGCACTTCATTCTCGCCCGAGGTTTCGAGCTGGCGCTGGATACCCGACACCAGCCGTTCGATCCGCGCGCCGTCGATCGGGCGTTTGCGGCACGCGATCTGGACGCTGCGCATCAGTTTTTCGCGGTCGAACGGTTCACGACCGCCGCCCGCCTTCAGAACCGCGACTTCGCGCAGCTGGATCCGTTCGAAGGTGGTGAATCGCGCACCACAATCCTCGCACTGGCGACGGCGGCGGATCGCGGCGCCGTCCTCGGTCGGACGGCTGTCCTTCACCTGGCTGTCTTCATGGCCGCAATAGGGGCAACGCATCGGTCAGCGTTTCACCCGCGAGTAAAGCGCGATTGCGGCGCCTGCGAATAGTCCGACCGGCCAACTGACTACCGGCAGCACCGCGCCGGCAACCGCGCCGATGACCCCGCCGGTGAGCACGGTCGGTGTCGAGGGATGCTTCATCCCCTGCCTGCCCATCGCTTTGACCTCTTCGATCGTCAATTCGACCAGCGTCGACTCCTCGGGATGCTGCCGCGCCATCGCCCTTAGCCCTGATAGATCGGGAAGCGTTCGCACAGCGCGCGCACGCGGCGGCGGACATCGGCTTCGACGTCGGCGTCGCCATGTTCGCCCTTGTCGCGCAGCGCCTCGAGCACATCGGCGACCATGTCGCCGATTTCCTCGAACTCGGCGATGCCGAAGCCGCGCGTGGTGCCTGCGGGCGAGCCGACGCGGATGCCGCTGGTCTTGACCGGCGGCAGCGGATCGAACGGGATGCCATTCTTGTTGCAGGTGATTGCGCTGCGTTCGAGAGCTTCGTCGGCGTCGCGTCCGGTCACCCCGAGAGGACGCAGGTCGATCAGCGCCAAGTGGGTGTCGGTGCCGCCCGCCACGACATCGGCGCCGCGGGCCTTGAGCCGACCGGCCAGCGCCTGCGCATTGGCGACGGTCGCCTTTGCATAATCCTTGAAATCGGGTCGCAGCGCTTCGCCGAATGCCACCGCTTTGGCCGCGATGACGTGCATCAACGGGCCGCCCTGCAGGCCGGGGAACACCGCCGAATTGATCCGCTTGGCGATCGCCTCGTCATTGGTCAGGATCATGCCGCCGCGCGGACCGCGCAGCGTCTTGTGCGTCGTCGTGGTGACGACATGCGCATGCTCCATCGGCGAGGGATGGACACCGCCCGCGACGAGACCGGCGAAATGCGCCATGTCGACCATCAACAGCGCGCCGACGTCGTCGGCAATCGCGCGGAAGCGGGCGAAATCGAGCGTGCGCGGATAGGCCGAGCCGCCCGCGATGATGAGGGCAGGTCGATGTTCCTTCGCCAGCGCCTCGACCTGGTCGAAATCGACCAGATGATCGTCGGCGCGCACGCCATATTGCACGGCGTTGAACCATTTGCCCGACATTGCGGGCGGGGCGCCGTGGGTCAGGTGGCCACCGGCGTCGAGGCTCATGCCGAGGATCGTCGCGCCGGGCTTGGTCAGCGCCAGCATCACCGCACCATTGGCCTGCGCGCCCGAGTGCGGCTGGACGTTGACGTAGCCGCAATCAAACAGCTGCTTGGCGCGGTCGATCGCGAGCGTTTCGACCTCGTCCGACGGGGCGCAACCCTGATAATAGCGGCGGCCGGGATAGCCTTCGGCATATTTGTTCGTAAAGACGCTGCCCTGCGCCTCGAGCACCGCCTTGCTGACGATATTCTCCGAGGCGATCAGCTCGATCTGATATTGTTCGCGTTCCAGTTCATGCTTCATTGCGGCTGCAACCGCCGGGTCGACGGTGGCAACCCCGTCAGCGAAATAACCAGCCGATTTGATGGGTTTGTCGAGCGTGTCTGTGGTCATCGGCTGGTCTCCAGTTGGGGCGGATTGGACAGTTTGTCGACACGGCGCGCGTGGCGGTCGCCGGCGAAATCGGTGGTCAGGAATGCGGTTAGACACGCCTTGGCCATATCGACGCCGGTCAAGCGCGCGCCCATCGCGATGACGTTGGCGTCATTATGTTCGCGCGCGAGCTTCGCCGAAAGCGGTTCGGACACCAAAGCGCAGCGCGTAGCCGGGTTGCGGTTGACCGAAATCGAGATGCCGATCCCCGATCCGCACAGCGCCACGCCGCGTTCGGCGCGGCCCTCGGCGATCGCCTGGCCCAGCGCATAGCCGAAATCGGGGTAATCGACGCTGTCGGGGCCGTTGGTCCCCAAATCCTCGACCGTATGGCCTTCGCCGCGGAGCCAATCCGCGAGCAGCGCCTTCAATTCGTAAGCGGCATGGTCAGAGGCAATGGCGATGCGCATCGGTGCGGCTCCCGCAGGCTCAAGGGAATCGATGAGCGGCCTTTAGGCGAAGCGACAGGGATTGGCCATAAGCGAGGTGGCAAATTTGTGACGACGCCGATAAAGCTGGGGTATGTCCGATACGATCATATCGATCCTGATGCTGACCGGTGTCGTGCTGACCGGCGGTGCGGCCTATGTCTTTCGCACGGGCGACCGCCGCCGCGCGCTGCTGATGCTGGTCGCGGCGCTGGTGATGTTCGCCAATGTGGCGGTGTGGCTGGTGCCGGTGAAATAGCGTTCGTCGCCTCGGCGAAGGCGGGAGCGGCTGGAAAGGTAGCGAAACGCAGATCGCGGCCCCCGCCTGCGCGGGGGCGACGGCCATTATCAGCGGATCGGTGAATCGGGCGCGAGCCGCATATCCAGATAATTATCGAGCGACTTCATCAGCTGGTCGAGTTCATGCTCGAAAAAATGGTTGGCGCGCGGGATCTCGTCGTGATGGATCGTGATGCCCTTCTGCGTGCGCAGCTTGTCGACCAGCTTCTGCACCGCAGACGGCGGCACGATCTCGTCCTGCCCGCCCGCGACGATGATGCCGGACGAGGGGCAGGGGGCGAGGAAGCTGAAGTCGTACATGTTCGCCGGCGGCGCGACCGACAGGAAGCCGCGGATTTCGGGGCGGCGCATCAAAAGCTGCATGCCGATCCACGCGCCGAAGCTGAAGCCTGCGATCCACGTCGTCTGCGCTTCGGGATGGATCGACTGGACCCAGTCGAGCGCCGAGGCGGCATCGCTGAGTTCGCCAATACCGTTGTCGAACGTGCCCTGGCTGCGGCCGACGCCGCGAAAGTTGAAGCGCAGCACGGCAAAGCCGCGCGCGACGAAGCTTTTGTACATCGCCTGCGTGATGCGGTCGTTCATCGTGCCGCCGCCCTGCGGGTGCGGGTGCAGGATCATCGCAACGGGTGCGCGGGGGCGCGGCGGCGGCGAGAAACGGCCTTCGATACGGCCCTCGGGGCCGGGGAAAATCACGTCGGGCATGGGAGCACCTCTTGTCTTTTTCGGCTGATCGCCGAATCGCCGGAGTGGCTGAGTGGCGGAGCGAAGACGGCGCCTATATAGAAACAGCGTTGCAAGTTGCAACTTTTGCGAATCGCTCGCAATACGGTGCGTTCAAATGACCGCCTTTCTTCCGTTCGTGTCGAGCGA
>JAHCKJ010000127.1 GCA_026125835.1 Sphingopyxis sp. | reverse complement strand
TTCAGCCATAGGCGTGTCGCGGCGAGGTTGAGGAAGCTCTCGAACGAGAGTGTGGTCTTGTCGTAGCGGGTGGCGATACGGCGCTGTTGCTTGAGCTTGCCGAACATGCGCTCGTAATTACGGTGACAGTTTACTTAACCCCCAAACTTCCATAGCCTCGCGACATGGCCCGTCTTCCGCGCTTCGTTCTGCCCGGTGTTCCGCATCATGTGACCCAGCGCGGCAATCGGCGCGAGCGGACCTTTTTCGAAGACGGCGATTATGCGGTCTATCTTGATCTGCTGACCGATGCAGCGCGGCGGGCGCAGACCGAGATCTGGTCCTATTGTTTGATGCCCAACCATGTTCACATCATCCTAGTGCCGAGCGATGCGGACGGGTTGCGGCGGACCTTCGGCGATCTTCATCGGCGCTATACCGGCTTTATCAACGCGCGGATGCGTACGACGGGCCACCTGTGGCAAGGGCGGTTCAGCTCGGTCGCGATGGACGAAGCCCATCTGGTCGCCGCCTTTCGCTATGTCGCGCTCAACCCCGTCCGCGCGCGGCTGGTAAAGCGGGCGACCGACTGGAAATGGTCGAGCACCCGCGCGCTGTGCAGCGCGGAAGATGACGGCGTGGTCACCGTCGCGCCGGCGCTCGACCGCGTGGGCGACTTCACCGCCTTCCTCGACGAGGCGTTCGACGAAGCCTTTACTTATGCCGCGCTGCGCAAGGCCGAAAGCATCGGCCGCCCCGTCGGTTCGCCCCAATGGCTGGACGATATGGCGGCCGAGACCGGACTGGCCCTCAAGCCAAAAAAGCGCGGCCCAAAGGCGATGGGAGTTTAGGGGTTAAGTAAACTGTCACCGTAATTCGCACCGCTTTCGATCGGGCGCCGATATGACAATGGACAGTCCCGGCACCTCACGGTCGCGCAGCGCGCCACTTTTAAGTCGATCGATGTGGGCGGGGGTGAGAATCACACTCTTGGTCATGGTAACCTCGGACTGATCGAGGCCATGAAACACTCGCTAAAATTCTCGCAAAAGTTGTGTCTAAACTGGTCCAAAACTGACGTGTTTTGTCCAAATAGATCACAATAATTCTCGCTAAAATTCGCATGCCTTGGACCTCGATGAGCGGCAGTAAACTGCCAAAAATGCGAGGTTTTGAAGGGGTTTGCGACTGGTAGCGGAGGAGGGACTCGAACCCCCGACACGCGGATTATGATTCCGCTGCTCTAACCAGCTGAGCTACTCCGCCCCGAAAGGCCGCCGTTGCGGGCGAGCCGCGCCTATAGGCAGACGGATGCCACCGGTCAATATGATGCGCCATGCCGCCCGTGAAAATTCCGGACGAATGCCGTCTCCCACGGGCCGCCGCGATAATGGTGCGCGGCAAGCCCCTTGACCGCCAACGCACGCGGCGCGAATCCGGCGGCAAGATCGGCGAGCAGCGCTCGGGCGACCGCGGGATCGACCTTGTTCTGGACCGTGATATGCAGCCGCGGGGCGCCCTGGTCCTGCGCGGCGAGCATACCGGTGAAATGGTCGGCGATGCGCGCCCGGATCGCGAGCAGGTCGGAGCTGTCGATGCGAAATGCGACGCCCTTGCCAAGCGAATACACCTCGCGAAGTGCCGCGGCCGGAGCCGCCAACTCGGCGGTCAACCGGCGGACCAGGCCGTCCAGCTCCCCCAGCGCCGACGGCGGCAAATGATGAAACAACGTGATATGGGCGCTGAGATAATTGCGCTCGGGCGGGAAATGCGCCGCGCGCAGATCGTCGAAATAGCGCTGGTCCGCCGCACCCATCGTCGCGGTGACGATGACGGGTGCGGCGCCAGCGGCCCGATCGGGAGGGGGGATGGCCGGGCCGCTAATCGCGTCAGGCTGCCTGCGACAGCTTGCCCCGATACGGGTTCGCTTTCACCCATTCGAGCGCCTTTTCGGGGGTCGATTCGACATAGGGGTCGCTGTCGGTGCCGACGTCGTTGATGCCGGGTTCGACGAACATCTGGACCACGACGCCGTCATCGACGATCGCGGAGTAGCGCCAGCTGCGCATGCCGAAACCGACATGATCCTTGTTGATCAGCATGCCCATGCGGCGCGTGAAGGCGCCCGAACCGTCGGGAACCATCTTGACGTTCTGGACGCCCAGGCTTTTGCCCCAATTATACATCACGAACGCGTCGTTGACGCTGATGCAATGGATGTCGGTGACGCCTTCGGCAACGAAATCGGCATAAAGGCGCTCGAAGCCCGGGCACTGCTCGTTCGAGCAGGTCGGGGTATAGGCGCCGGGCAGACCGAACAGGATGTGGCGGCCGGTGCCGAACGCTTCGCCGGTGTCGACGTCCTGCCAGCGGAAGGGGTTCGGGCCGTCGACGGCCTCGTCGCGGACGCGCGTCTTCAGCGTCACGGCGGGAACGGGTTGATTGATCATGGGAGAGAATCCTTTCACGGTGGATTTGTGCGGCGCACCAAGAGCAGACCGGCGGGCGCAGGTCAAATCGAGTTGGCCGCAATGGTTGATCGAGTCAGTCGATCAGAGCGTGGACCAGAAGCGATCCAGCGCCGCCGCCACCTCGGCGGGGCGTTCGGCGATCGCCCAATGCCCTGCCCTGTCGATGACGGTGAGCGGTGTGCCGGTATTCGCCGCGTAGCGCTGCGCCACCGACAGCGGGACATATGGATCGCCCGCGCCCCAGATCAACGCCCCCTGTACAGGCAATTTTTCGAGATCGCGGGCCCAGTCGTGCGCGAAGCTGAGCCCCTTCGCCGACCGATAGAGTTTCAGGATCGCGCGGCGCTTGTCCCTCATCCGCCACTGTTCGGCCTCTTCGGCGGCGATGTCGGCGGGCATCCCCTGCGCCGCCAGCCCTTCG
Organism: Sphingopyxis sp.; assembly: GCA_026125835.1. Taxonomy (GTDB): domain Bacteria; phylum Pseudomonadota; class Alphaproteobacteria; order Sphingomonadales; family Sphingomonadaceae; genus Sphingopyxis. Next base: position 3,524 of record JAHCKJ010000127.1, on the reverse strand, counting down.
GCGAGCTTGGAGGGTTTGCTCAGCGCCATGAAGAGCTCGCCGAGGATCGGGGTGTTCCAGATCCGCGCGACGCGGTGGCCGCGATAGTCGGGATCGACCACCGCGTTCAAGATCGCCCAGCTGCGGATAAGGTCGGGGCGCAGCATCGCGACGCGCTGCGCGATCAGCGCCCCCCAGTCGTGGCCGATGATGTCGATCGGGCCATGCGCGGCGAACAGCGTTTCCGCCTCCCCCACCGCCCAGTCGGCATAGGCCTCCTTGGTCGCCGGGAAGCCCGCGGGCAACGGTGCGGTGAAACCCGGCAGCGCGGGCACTGCTACCGGCGTGTCGCCTAGGCCGAGCGCGGCAAGCAACGGGCGCCAGATCGCCGGGCTGTCAGGGACGCCGTGCAGGAACAGCTTGGCGGTGCTCATCGCCCTATCCTTTCGGCAGGCGCACGATCCAGCTTTGGTCGGTCGGCACAATGCCCTTTTCGCTATACCCGCCGCTGAGCAACGCGGTGCGCGCGTCGATGCGGGTCAATGCCATGAAATTCCACCGGTCGCCCAGTTCATAGTCGATCCGGCTGCTGGCGCCGCTGGCAACATCGAAAATCTCGGGCGTGCGGTCGTCGACGGCGACCAGCACCCGGTTGCCCGGCAACACAAGCAAGGTGTCGGCCAGCTTGTACCGCCCGACGGTCAGACGCCCCGCCGGCACAAAGCGCCCCGACGCCACATCGAAGCGCTCGACCGACCGCAGCTTGCCGGCATCGTCGCGCGTGTCCGATCCCCCGACCACCAGCACGTCGCCATTATCTAGGCGCACCGCCCCATGTTTGTAACGCGCGTCGGCCAGCGGCCCCGTCGCGGTGAACTGCCCGGTCGCGGGGTCGAAGATTTCGGCGCTGGCCAGCGCGATGCGCGGGCGGCGCTCGGCCCGCCCGCCGCCGGTCAACAGCACCCGGCCATCGGCAAGCAGCGTTCCCGTAGACCCGCTGCGCGCGTAGCTCAGACGTCCCGTGGTCGACAACTTTCCGCTCGCGGGGTGGAACAACAGCGCATCGGCCAGTGGTTCTTGCCCGTCATAGCCGCCGGCAATCAACACCCGCCCGTCGGCGAGGACGACGACGGCGGGATTTGCCCTGGGTCCGCCCAGCGCTGGTCCGGCGACCGATCGGCCGGTGGCGGGCTCGAAAATCTCGATCGACGTCGACGGGCGACCGTCGATCCATCCACCGACGATCAGCACCCGGCCGTCACGCAGCGCCACCGCCGACGGTTGAACATGCCGCGCAAGCAGACGGCCGCTGCCCGTCACCGTCATCGTTGCCGGGTCGATGATATCGACGGTGGCGCTGGCCGGTCCGGGGTCACAGCCTGGCCGCACGCATCCGCCGATGGCGAGAAGCTGGCCATTGGCGGTCGCGATCAGTTGGTGCGTCGCGCGCGGCGCGCCCATGCGTGGCCCCGGCTCGAAACGAACATCGGCGGCCAGCGATTTGGGAGCGCCCTCGCCATTCGCCGCGCAGGCGGCAAGGCCGGTGACCAGAGCCAATGTGACCGACAGGATACGCATAATCTTCTCCTCCCTTTGCCCCGCGTCGCTTGCCCGCCTACATCTCCCCGCGTTCGCGGCGCAGCGCATACCATTTCTGCACATTGGCATTATGCTCCGCCAGCGTGCGCGCAAAGATATGGCTGCCATCGCCCCTGGCGACGAAGAACAGATAGTCGTTCGCCTCGGGGTCGAGCACCGCGGCGATCGATGCCTTGCCGGGGTTGGCGATCGGCCCCTTGGGTAGCCCGGCCATGCTGTAGGTGTTGTAATCATTCACCGCCTGGATCTCGCTGCGCAGGATACGACGCCCGAGCGGTTTCCCTTTGGTGATCGGATAGATGATTGTCGGGTCGGCCTGCAACTTCATGCCGATGGCCAGCCGGTTGGTGTAAACCCCCGCAACGGTGCGCCGCTCCGCCGGGACGCTGGTTTCCTTTTCGACGATCGACGCAAGGGTCATCGCCTGATTGCGGTCTTTCACGGCGGTGCGCGGGGTGCGTTTGGCCCACAATTCGTCAAACGCCTTGTCCATCGCGGCCTGCATCCGTTTGACGACGGCGGCGCGGCTTTCGCCGGTGGTGAAAGCATAGCTGTCGGGCAAAATACTGCCCTCGGGCGGCACCGGAATTTCGCCGGTCAGCCGCTCCTCGGCCATCAGCCGCTCCCACACCATGATCGACGGCATACCCTGCGGGATCATCACCAGCCGCTGGATCGTCTTGCCCGACTGGAACAAGGCCAGAATATCGCCCGCGTCCATCCCCTTTTCGATCTTGTACTCGCCGGGCTTGATCGGATCTTTCGAGCCAAAGAAGCGCGCCTCGTTGCGAAAGCTGGATGCAGAAACGATACCGGCATCTTCCAGTATCTGTCCGGCCTTCGCGACGCTCGCGCCCGGCGGAATGACGACCTCGGCATCCTTCGGCGCACCGCCCGAACAGGCGGCGATCAAAAGGGCCAGCAAAGACGCAAGGATGATGCGAGCCAAAGTTCCGACCTCGATATATTCGTCACCCTGAATTTGTTTCAGGGTCCATGGCCCCGCATGTCCATCGACGCGGCGGCGAGCCAGAGTGCAGGCCATGGATGCTGAAACAAGTTCAGCATGACGAAGGGATTTAGTCCACCGCCTTGACGATCAAACTCGCGTTGGTGCCGCCGAACCCGAAGCTGTTGTTGAGCGCCGCGCGCACCTTGCGCTTCCTGGCGACCTTGGGAACCAGGTCGGCGCCCTCGGTGCCCTCGTCGGGATTGTCGAGATTGAGCGTCGGGGGAACGATCTGGTCGCGGATCGCAAGGATGCAGAAGATCGTTTCGACCGCGCCCGCGCCACCGAGCAAATGGCCGATCGCCGACTTGGTCGAACTCATCGACACATTCGCCATCGCATCGCCGAACAGCCTTTTCACCGCGCCGAGCTCGATCGTGTCGGCCATCGTCGAGGTGCCGTGCGCGTTGATATAGTCGATGTCGGCGGGGCTCATGCCCGCCTTTTTCAGCGCCGCGCTCATCGAACGGAAGGCGCCGTCCATTTCCGGGTCGGGCGCGGTGACGTGATAGGCGTCGCCCGACAGGCCATAACCGACGACCTCGGCGTAAATCTTCGCGCCGCGCGCCTTGGCATGCTCATATTCCTCGAGCACGACGACGCCCGCGCCCTCGCCGATCACGAAGCCGTCGCGGTCCTTGTCGAACGGCCGGCTGGCCTTCTCGGGCGCGTCGTTGCGGGTCGACATCGCGCGCATCGCGTTGAACCCGCCCACGCCGAGCACCGAGATCGTCGCCTCGGCGCCGCCCGCGATCATGCCGTCGGCGTAGCCGTGGCGGATCGTGCGCATCGCCTCGCCGATCGAGTGGGCGCCGGTCGCGCACGCCGAGACGTGCGAGAAGTTCGGCCCCGTCGCGCCGGTGCGGATCGAGATCATCCCCGGCACCTCGTTGATGATGATGTCGGTGACGAAGTACGGCGAGAACCCGTGGCGCGG
>JAHCKJ010000126.1 GCA_026125835.1 Sphingopyxis sp. | reverse complement strand
GCGGTGCCGCCGCGACCGGTCAGGCCGTTGCCCCCGGCGTCGACGCCGCCGTCGGCATCGGCGTTGACCGAGATGCGGTCGGCCAACAACTGGCCGCCCGCCGCGACGACCAGGCTTGCCGAGCCTGCCTGCGTCGATCCGTCGGCCAGGACGGTGCGACCGGCAACGACCGAAAGATTGCCGAACGGCGCGAAAAATTGCCCGCCGCTGACGACCATGCTGGCATTGCCCGCGGTCGATCGCAACTCAAGGTTGCCGGTTGTCCCGCCCAATTGACCCGCGCCGATGTTGAACGTCGCGCTGCGATCGCCGACCAGCAGACCGTTCCCCTCGATAATCACCCGGCCCAGGTGCGGCGGCGGCGGTACCGATACCGGACCACCGGCCGGGACTGTCGCCAGCGGCTGCGCCAGCAGATCGCCGCTGGCACGCGCCGCCGTGTCGCTGCGAAAGATGGTATCGTTTATCGTGATATTGGCGGCGGCGTTACCGACGGGATTTCCCGCAATCTGGCCGCCGACGATATTATATCCCGCCGACAGCACGACCGCGCCGTCGGGATCGACCTGTGCCGATACCGCGTCGTCATAACCGATCTGGCCGGACACCAGCATCGTCACCGCGTCATTTTTGGGAATCGCGACCAAATAGATGCGGTTCTGGTCGACGTCGCCCTGCTGGTGCGCGGGGCCGGTGGTGGTGCCGCTGTGCGTGATCGCGGTACCGCCTTCGGCCCCGACCAGCACGTTGATGTCGAACAGCCCGTTGTTGATGCGGATGTCGGCCTGTTCCGCGGCCACGAAGGCGGCCGATCCATCGACGCGGATCGCGCCGGCCTGGACGATGCGCGGGGCGACCAGCGCGACATAGCTGCCGCCCGGATTGCCGGGGACATCGGCGTTGATCGCGCCGTTGACCGTGATCGCCGATGTGCTGCCCGACGCGCCGTTGAAGCGGATCGTGCCGCCCGGGCCGAACAGGCCGCCGGTGGTGTTGATGTCGTTCGCGGTCAGCACCAGGCTGCCGACGTTGATGACCCCCGTCGCGCCGATCAATATGCCGCCCGCATTATAGAACCAGATATTGCCGCCGCGCGGACCGGTCGTCGATCCGACATAGGAATTGACCGTGCCGTTGAGCGCGATCTGGCGGGCGATCGAACCGCCCGAACCGTCGACGAAGCGGTTGAGCACGGTGTAGGAACCCGTGCCGACGAAATTGAGCGTATTGCCCGCGGGCAGGAAATCGATCGCGCCGCCGGTGGGTGCCGTGTCGGTTGGCGTCCAGTGGACGATCGCCTGCGGCGTTGTCGTGGTAACGGTGGTGGCGCCTGGTCCCGGCGGCGTGATCGTCCCGCTGCCGCTGACGATGCTGCCACTGCCCGCGACCTGCGCCAGCGCCGGACCGCCCAGCGCGATCGCGGCGAGCCCGGCGGCGATCGCGCAGCTGGCGAGCAGGCGCTGCTTGCCGGTGCGGGCGGGCGAGGTCGAAGCGGTTTTACGCATGGCGGTGGTCCTCGAAGCAAAAAACATATCAGCGCGCCTTCACGCCGAATTGGGTCGTAAGCGAAACCAGCAAGCGCGGGTCGGGCCGGTTGGCCAGAAAGCCGCCGCGGTTGAGCGGCACCGCCAGCGTCACGTCGAGCCGCGCGACTTCGCCATAGGCCACGCGCATCCCGCCGCCCGCCGAATAGAGTTTCTGGGGATTGAGCCCGGCAAAGGCGGCATCCTTGTTCCACACCCAGGCGGCATCGAAAAAGGCAAAGGGCTGGACGGCGAACGCCTTGGTATTGGCGGGGACGAACGATCCGTAACGCGCTTCCAGCGACACTCCGACGCCGCTGTCGCCGATGATCGTGCCGGGGTCGAACCCGCGTCCGATGGTGAAATTGCCGCCTGAAAATTCTTCATAGGCGAGCAGCGGGTCGCTCGCCCATTGCGCGCGCGGCGCCGCCGACAGGGTGAATAATTTGTGCGGGCGCCATTCGGCGAGCGCGTTGGCGCGAACCAGAAAGGCGTCGGGTTTGCCGTCGACGCGGGTCAGCGGCACCGCGCCGGGCAGGAAACAGGCGGCACCGCCGGGGCCGCAATCGTCGCTGGCACCCAGGAAATTGACGCCCTGCCGCGCTTCGAGCGACGTGGACAACGCCCACCGTGGCTCGCTGGGGTTGTATCCGCCGCGACCGGCGATCGATGCCGGATCGACCCAGCTTGCGTCGGCGCGCAGGTTGACGACGCGCAGCCGGTCGCGGTTCAACGGTACGCCGCCAAAGCCGATATCCTGGTCGATCAGGTCGAGCCCGCCGCCGATCGTCAGCCGATGCGCCTGCCGCAGCGTCAGCGGATAGGATGCGAACAGGTTGACGACCTGCGTTTTCGATTTGATCGGAAAGGCGGCGAGGTCGGGGCGCGTCCAGGCATAGGTATAGCCGGCGCCGAGCCGCAATCCTTCGCCGCCGACACGGAATTCATGCGCCAGCTGCACGACCTGCTGCTCGTCGAAATCGGGCGTCGAATAAAAGCTGGCGGTGGTAAGGTCGCCCATGCCGGTCAGCCCGGTAAAGCGCACCCGCGCCACACCGCCCCAGCGGCCGACGTCGCGCGATCCGTAATTCTGGATATTGGTGTCGAAGATAAAAGGGGTTCGCGCCACCAGTACTTCGCCGACCACCTCGCCCGGCGCATTGCCGGGGCGCAGCGTCAGCCGGGCATCGAGCCCCGGAATGTCGCGCGCCAGCAACAGATAGCGTTCGGCCGCGACGATGTTGAACACCGGCTGGTCGTCGAGCCGCGACAGATAGCGTTGCAACAGCCGTTCGTTCCGCCCGGCATCGCCGCGCACCTCGACCCGTGTCATCCGTGCGGCCAAAATGTCGAGCCGGACCACGCCGTCGCTGATCGTCTGCGGCGGCACGCGGACGGCCGCCAGATAGCCTTGCGAGCGCAGCATTGTCGCGGCGCGGTCGCGAATGTCGCAGACCACCGAAACCGGCAGATCCTGCCCGACACGATCGCTCCAACTGGGCGCCAGCATCGCCGGGTCGATGCCCTCGACGGTGGAAAACTCGACGCTGCGCAGCGTGATCCGGACATTGGCAAATTCGGGGTTGGCGAGCGGGCAGGGCGCGCGCTCGATACTGTCGTCGGCCGACACAATCTGTTCGGCGGTGGGCGCTGCGGGCGCGATCGCTGGTGGCTGGATCTGTTCGCGCGTCGGGATTTGCGGCGTCTGCGCTGCCGCCGCCGCGGACCATGCGATCGCGAGCAGTCCGGCGCCGCCGACCAGCGCACGGCGCACGGTCGCGCCCGACGGAACGCGCGCAAATATCCTGTGGTGCCCCGTTTTCATCCCTACCCCTCAAGTACGAACGCAGCCGCGACATCGCGGTGCGAAAGCTACCGGTGTGCTCCCGGAAACCGGCAGCTCACATGTTCGACCCAAGGAAAGTTTCCGCCTGTCCCCCGGCGGATTGTTGCCAATTTGGTACCAGATGGTGCCGCCGGGTTCAATGCCCGGCGGAATTCGTCTGTCTCAACCGGCTTCACTCTCCGACAGGGCATCGACCAGCCGGTTCAGCTGCGGCGAACAGCCCTTGGCCATCAGCATGTCGATCGATTCCTCGGGCGTATCGGGCGCATTATCGACCGCGGCGAAGCGCACCGTCACCGGCGCCGCAAGCCCGCCGCCCGACAGGCGGTAATCGATCCCATATTGCACCGGCATCGTGTCGGTCGGCCATTTGCGGAAATTGGCGCCATCGACCAGCGCGACGGTCGCTTTTTTGTCGGCGGTCGCGATTTCCAGCGCCGTGTCACCCTCCATATTGGGGCGCCACAGCATCAATGTCGCGGGATCGGCGACGCAGAAGGTGCCCGCCTCGCGATAGTCGAGCAGCCACAGGTTCGGCGCCCGCGCTTCGACCGGTGCGACATCGCCCGGCCCGCGCGAAAATCCGCCGCGCGACCGCATCGTCGGCCCCTTGGCCAGCATCCGCGTCACCGTCCCGCTCATCGACTGGCTGGTCTGGATCGGCGCACTGGCGCCGAACGTACCGGGGCCGGACAGGGTGCGGGTTTTGCCCCCCTGCATCAGCACCACTTTGTCGCCTGACACCAGGGTCAGCTTGTCGGTGGATTTCAGCTTGGCGCCGGTCGGATATTTGGCGGCCGAGGGGCCGGTCGAGCGGACGACCATCGATTGCGCGGCGGCGGTGCCGGCGACGGCGACCGCCATCACGGCGGCCGCAGCGGCAAGGCCCAAACGGCGCTTGGCGGGATCAGGAAAGGACATAGCTTTCTCCTTTTTCGGTATCGTTCAGGCGTTCTATCAGAAACATGATGGCTGCATCCTGACCAAATTCCTCGGTCAGCGCTGTGGCGGCCGTCACACGGGCATTTTTGTCGCCCGCGGCGTGCGCCGCGACCAATGCCGCGATCCGTCCGCGCTGTTCGGCCGACAGGTCGGGGCGCGGGGTCAGCACGTCGACCGGCTGCGCGCGGCCACGCAGCGTCACCCGCCCCATCGGCACCAGATCGTCGCGCGCCGACCGCGCCGCCGCTTCGGACGAGATCAGCACGCCGGTCCTGAGCGCCTTGTTGGCCGCCTCGAGCCGTGACGCGGTGTTCATGGCGTCACCCAGCGCGGTGTACTGGATCCGCCCTTCGCCGCCGAAATTGCCGACGATCGCATCGCCGACGTGCAGCCCGACGCGGGTCATGCCGATCGGCGGCACATCGTCGGCGGCCAGATCAATGCGGAACTGCTCGCCCGCGCGGTACATGGCAAAGGCGGCGGCGGCGGCCTTTTCGCCATCGTCGGGTCGGCTGAGCGGCGCCCCCCAGAAAGCGACGACGGCGTCACCGACGAACTTGTCGATCGTGCCGCCATGTTCGAGCACGATGTCGGACAACCGGTCGAGATATTCGTTGAGCAGCCGCGCGACGGTTTCGGGGGTCACCGCGTGGCTGAGCTTGGTAAAGCCCTCGAGGTCGGTAAAGACGCAGAAGATATTGCGCCGCTCGCCGTGCAGCGACAGCTGGTCGGGGTCGCGCATGATCTGCGCCGCGACGTCGGCGGGCAGATATTTGCCGAGCGCCGACTGGGCAAAGGCGCGCTGGCGCGACCCGATGGTGCGCGCCGCGGTGCCGACCGCGGCATAGCCGAACAGCCAGCCGATCGCCCAGCCAAAGGCGGGCAGCGTCGTCGTGTCGACCCCGCGGCCATGCACCCAGAAGGGAAAGGCGATGAAAAACGCCATCTGCGCCAGAAACGCCAGCGCGACCCAGCGCGCGCGCAGGTCGATCAGGCTGGTGAGCCCGCCGGCGAGGACGACCAGCACCGCGAGCGCCCACAGCGCCGCGGGCGCCAGCGGCCGCGACCAGGCGCCATCGAGCTGCTGCGCCAGCATATGCGCGTGGACCTCCAGCCCGATCATCGTTTCATGCTGGCCGGTGATCGGATCGATAAAGCGGCTGAGCGGCGTGTTGAACTGGTCGTTGTCGATGATATCGCCGCCGATCAGCACATAACGGCCGCGCACCAGACCGGCAAAACCCGCGCGCATGTCATCGTCCATCGGCACGGCAAAGGCGTCGATCGGGATGTTGGCGAACACCGGCTCCTCCTGCCCGACGCTGGCGCGCGCCGGGACCAGGAAACGGATATTGCCCTGGAAACTGGCAAAAGCGGGGTCGACCGGCGCCATCGCGTTCGACATGAGCGGCGGCAGGTTTTTCGGCCGGTCGGGCCATTTGCGGATCACGCTGTCGTCGTCGGTGCGGAACAACACGCTCGTCGGCTTGGTCTTGTCGGTCCTGACGTCGGCGATGAAGGCTTCGAGGAACTTCTGCTGTTCGAAAAAGATCGTGTTCGGATTGCTTTGCTGTTCGGCATAGGCAAGCCACGTCGGCGTCGTCATCGCGCGCAGCTGCGTCTTCAGCAATTCGTCGTCGGGGCGGGGCGAATCGAATGCGATATCGATGCCGATCGCCTTCGCCCCCATCCGGTCGATATTGCCGAGCGCATTGGCGAGCAGCGTGCGGTCGAGCGGCGAACGGATGCCGGTGTTGAACAGGGTTTCGTCATTATAGGTGATCAGGACGATGCGCTTGTCCTGGCCGACGTGCGGCGCCATCAATGTCGCGCGCGCATCGTACAGCGCCCGCTCGGCGGCATCGATCAGCGGCATCTGCCAGCTGAAGCGCGCGAACAGCACCGCGACGATCAGGAACAGGATCGTCGCCGCCATCCGCGACGGCCCCAGCTGCATGACCAGACGCCGCACCTGTTTGCGCAGCGGCACCGCAGTGCGCTGTTCGTCGGACGCGGCGGCGGGGGACGCGGCGATCGTGGCGTCGGCTCCGGTCATGCGATCAGCGGGCGGCGCGGGCCACCGCCTCGC
>JAHCKJ010000125.1 GCA_026125835.1 Sphingopyxis sp. | reverse complement strand
GCCGCACACCGTCTTTGCGCGCTGGTTCAACCCTGGCTGTTCGGCAGGGTCGAGAAAGGTCACTCGCCCAAATCGACCTGATGCCGCTCCGCCCACACCTGATACTGGGCGCGGGGATTTGATGACGGCTGCGCCAGGATCGCCGGCATATCGGCGCGCAGCGCGCCGAGGTCGAGCGAGCGGATCATCGCCTTGACCGGGCCGACGCCCGCGGGGGTGATCGACAGGCGTTCGATGCCTACCCCCAGCAGCGCCATGGCTTCGAGCGGGCGCCCGCCCATTTCGCCGCATACGCCCAGCGCGACCTTGGTCCCCGCCACCGTCCGCACGACGCGCGCCAGATAGCGCATGACCGTCGGCGACAGCCAGTCGTAGCGCTCGGCGAGCCGCGGGTGGGCGCGGTCGGCGGCAAACAGGAATTGGGTCAGGTCGTTCGTCCCCACTGACAGAAAGTCGAGATGCGGCAGCATCAGGTCGAGCGTCTCGAGCAGTCCCGGAACCTCCAGCATCGCACCATAGCGAATGGCGACCGGCAACCTTTTGTTATGCTGCGCCAGCCAGGCGCGCTGCGCGACGAACAGGTCGCGCGCCGCCTCATATTCCCAGGGTTCCGACACCATCGGGAACATGACATTCAGCGTCCGCCCCGCCGCCGCCTCCATCAGCGCGCGCGCCTGGACCTTGAGCAGGCCTTCGCGTTCGAGCGCCAGGCGCAGCGCACGCCAGCCCATCGCCGGATTTTCCTCGAGCGCTGCATCTCGCACATTCATGTATGGCAGCGCCTTGTCACCGCCGATGTCGACAGTGCGAAAGATGACGGGGCGATCGCCCGCGGCGTCGAGCACGTCGCGGTACAGCCGCTGCTGGCGCTCGCGCGCGGGGAGGGTGGCGGACACCAGAAACTGGAATTCGGTGCGGAACAGCCCGATACCGCGCGCTCCGGTCAGGTCGAGCGCCGCGACATCCTCGCGCAGCCCGGCATTGATCATCAGCTCGATCGCGATGCCGTCCTTGGTCACCGCCGGCAGGTCGCGCAGCGACGCCAGGTTGGCGCGCCGTTTCTGCGAAATCTCCAGTTTGGCGTCGAACGCATCCTGCACCGCCTGCGTCGGGCGGACATGCACCGCGCCGGCGGTGGCGTCGAGGAGCAGGAGATCGCCTTCGCGGATCGAGGAACGGACCTCGCTGACCCGGCCGATGACCGGCACCCCCATGGCGCGGGCCACGATGATGACATGCGCGGTGAGCGAGCCTTCCTCGAGCACCACGCCCTTCAGTCGGCGGCGATCATATTCCAGCAGCTCGGCGGGACCCAGGTTGCGCGCGATCAGGATCGAATCCTGCCGCAGCCCCATTTGCGCGGCCGTCCCCATCTGTCCCGACACGATGCGGATCAGGCGGTTCGACAGATCCTCCAGATCGTGCATCCGGTCGCGCAGCAGCGGATCGTCGATCTGGCGCATCCGCATCCGGGTGCGCTGCTGGACGCGTTCGATCGCTGCCTCGGCGGTCAGGCCGCTGTCGATCGCCTCGTTGATCCGCCGCGACCAGCCTTCGTCATAGGCGAACATCTTGTAGGTCTCGATGACCTCTTCATGTTCGCCGCCGACCCCGAAATCGGCCTGGCTCGCCATGCGGTCGATCTGTTCGCGCATCTTGTCGAACGCCGCATAGACGCGGTGGCGCTCTGCCTCGGTATCGTCGGCGACCGTATGTTCGATGGTGATGCGCGGCTGGTGGAACACGGCCACCCCCGCGCCCATGCCGTCGACCAGCTTTTGGCCGACCAGCCGCTGCGCCGACTGGTCGGCGGCGGCGGCGTCAATGCGTGCCGCGGTGTCCACCAGATCGGCGTTGGCGATCAGTTCGGACAGCACCATCGCGACCGTCTGCAGCGTCTCGATCTCGATGTCGGCGTAGCGCCGCGGGTCGGCGTGCTGGACGCACAGGACGCCGACCGCGCGCTCGCGGCGGATGATCGGCACCCCGGCAAAGCTGTGGAACAATTCCTCGCCGGTTTCGGGGCGATAGGAAAAATCGGGGTGCGCCGCGGCCTCGTCGAGGTTCAGCGTCTCGATCTGCTGCGCGATCGTGCCGACCAGCCCCTCACCAAGACCCATACGGGTCACATGCACCGCCTCCTGCTTCAGCCCGCGCGTTGCGTACAGTTCGAGCGCGCCGTCGCGGAGCAGATAGATCGAGCAAACCTCGCTATCGAGGCATTCGCCGATGATGCCGACGACCTGGTTCAGCTTGCCTTGCGCGTTGGCGCGCGATGCCATGACTTCGTGCAGCCGCGTCAGGATGGTGCGCGCCGACTGCGCGGCGGAAGTCGGTGGTGGAGGGGCGTTGGTCATTGCGACCCTGCTAACAGATGGCGCATCCGAACGCCATTGCCCGTGCGCCGCCGCCCGTCAACAATCGGTGGTCGCCCCGTGTCCGGTCAGTTAGCTGCCGGCGAGTTCGGGGCTTGTGGTCCGACGGCGCTGCTGTCGCTCGTGGTCGTCGGCCCCACCGGTGCGGGGGGTGCGCTCATGATCGGCGGGGGCGGGGCATATTTCGCGTCCCAGTCTGCAACGTCGGCCTGATAGCGGGCATAGGCTTCGTAAAAGTCGTGGAACGGCTCGTCGAGGCGCGCGAGATGCAGGGGGGCTTGTTCGATAATCTGCGCCGTCGGCGCGGACGACACCAGCTGCGCGACTTCGTTGGCGCGAGCGCAGAACGCCCGCTGCGCCGGCGGCTGCGCGAAATAGTTGAACAATTGCGTCGACAGCCGGTCGCGTTCCTTGATGCCGTTGGTCTTGTTCGCTTTTCCAAGGTCGGTGATAACGGTTTTCTCGGTCGACCGGATGACGCGGGCATGGGTTTTGATGATCCCGTTATAAGCGGACACGAGGGTGGCTTCTTCAGCCCCCCGGCACCCGATCGCCGCGACATTGAGGGCGATTTTGAGCTGCCAGAATGCGCGGTCGCCGGTCACGCCGCTGTTTGCGGTCACGAACCGGCCATCGATGCCGCGCCCGGGGAGGATCTGGGTCAGCGACGCATTGCCGGGCGGCAACGGCCGCGGCGGGATGACGACAACGACGGGCGGCGGCGGCGGCGGCGGGGGAGGAGGAGGGGGCGGTGCTTTTGTGCAAGCGGCAACACTCGCCAGCAAAACCGCTACGATGATTTTCCGCGACATATTCATGTTCCACTCCCCAACCGCGACACGATGCGGCGTTAACCCCGAGCGTGCAACGCGGCTTCGGCCTGTTGCACCAGAGACGCGACGATTGCGGCCGCGCTCTCTTCTTCGGATACCATACCGACAGATTGCCCTGCCATTAACGAACCATTTTCGACGTCGCCGTCGATGACGGCGCGGCGCAGCGCGCCCGCCCAATAATGCTCGATCTCCAGCTGCGCTTCCATCATGTCGACCTCGCCCGCGTCCAGCTTGTTCGCGACCTCGCGCTGCTTGGCGGTGAAAGCCTCGGTCCCCGCGTTTTTCAACGCGCGGACCGGAATGACGGGCAGGCGCGCATCGATCTGGACGCTGGCCACCGCTTCGCGCGCCGATGCCCGCATAAACGCCTTTTTGAAATTGGGATGGGCGATGCTCTCGGTCGCGCACACAAAGCGGGTGCCGAGCTGGACGCCCGACGCGCCCATTTCCAGATAGGCGGCGATCGCTTCGCCGCGGCCGATGCCCCCGGCAACAAAGATCGGCACCTCGCCCGCCAGCACCGGCAGGATTTCCTGCGCCAGCACGCTAGTCGACACCGGACCGATGTGGCCGCCGGCCTCCATACCCTCGATCACCAGCGCGTCGACCCCCGACCGGACCAGCTTTTTGGAGAGCGCCAATGTCGGCGCAAAGCAGATGACCTTGGCGCCCGACGCCTTGATCGCTTCCAGGCTGTCCTTGGGCGGCAGCCCGCCCGCCAGCACGACATGGCCGACGCCATGTTGGGCGCAAACATCGATCAGGTCGAACAATTGCGGGTGCATGGTGATCAGGTTGACGCCGAAGTTCCGCGTTGTCAGCGCCTTGGTCGCGGCGATTTCGGTGTCGAGCAGGTCGGGCGTCATCGCGCCGCACGCGATCACCCCGAACCCGCCCGCGTTGCTGATCGCGCTGACCAGATGGCGTTCGGAAACCCAGCTCATCGCGCCGCAGAGGATGGCATAATCGCTGCCGAGCAGGTCGGTCCCGCGCGCCATCAGTTCGTTCATTTTGCTCATTGAGGCTGCCTTTGCCAGCACTGGGACTCGCGCGCAATCCCTTGCGATTCACATCGCGGCGAACCGAGGAGTCATCCGGATGCACTTGGCCGCACGAACCGAACCTTTCGGCGCAGAAAGCAAATCAATCATTGTCAACCAAAATGCTTGGCATATGTTTCGGGGGCGAATCGCATCAGGGAAAGGAAAATCGTGACCACTTCGTCCAACCAGAAAGCTGGCGACCCGGCCCCGCCCTCGCGCGCCGTCCAGACGGTGCTCGATGCGCTTGAAAAACTGCGCTTCGGCGCGATCCAGCTTACCGTCCATGAAGGAAAGCTGGTGCAGGTCGATGTCACCGAACGGCACCGCTACCCCAACTGATCAGCAAGCTTAGCCGCTCCCAAGAGGGACTCTCCCCTCGACTTGCCGCAGACCGGACCACCGGATGTGGCAATTTCTTTGCAACAGGAAATTGCCATGACTGCTCGAAATTTTTTCGGCCGCCGATCCGTGCGGCCCACGCCCTTTGCCCTCGGTCTGATACTCGCGATCGCGGCCGATCCCGCCGCGGCGGCCGAGCCGGCGACGGTCGCGCCATCGGACCCCGACGTCGCCGCACCGCAGGTCGACGATAACATCAGCCGCGGCGACATCATCATCGTCACCGCGCGCCGCCGCCAGGAAACCGCGCAAGAGGTGCCGGTCGCGATTTCGGTCATCCGCGGCGATTCGATCGAAGCGACGGGCAACTTCAACGTCGTAAAGCTGCAACAACTCGCCCCGACGATTCAGGTCTATACGACGAACCCGCGCAACACATCGGTCAATATCCGCGGCATCGGCGTGCCGTACGGCCTGACCAGCGACGGGTTCGAACAGGGCGTCGGCATTTATGTCGACGACGTCTATAATTCGCGCGTTGCCGCCGCGACCTTCGACTTTCTCGACGTCGAGCAGGTCGAGGTGCTGCGCGGGCCGCAGGGGACGCTCTATGGCAAGAACACCACCGCGGGCGCGATCAACATCACCACCAACCAGCCGACCTTCGATTTCGAGGGGCGCGCCGAAGTCAGCGTCGGCAATCTCAACTACCGGCAGGCGAAAGCCGCCGTGTCGGGGCCGCTGACCGACAAGATCGCCGCGCGCATCGCGATCGCCGCGACCAGCCGGCGCGGCACCTTGTTCAACACGCGCACCGATCGCTGGATCAACGAACAGGACAATCTGGGTTTGCGTGGACAGTTGTTGTTCCGGCCCAATGAGGATCTGAGCATCACGCTGGCGGGCGATTTCAGTACGCAGAACCCCGAATGCTGCGGCACCGCCTTCGTGCGCGTCGGCACGACGCAGCGCGCGCTGAACCGCCAATATGACGCGGTCATCGCGCGGCTCCAGGCGGCCAACCCCGGCTACAATTACATCGTCCCCAGCCGCAATGTGTACGACCGGCTGACCGACATCGATGCCAGCCTGAGTGCCGGCAACAAGATTGGCGGCGCATCGCTGCGCGTCAAATGGGATGTCGGGCCGGGCACCTTGACCTCGATCACCGCATGGCGCTTCTGGGACTGGAAGCCCGAGAACGACCGCGACTTCACCGGCGCGTCGGTGGTCTCGCGCTCGCAGAACCCGTCGCAGCAGGACCAGTACAGCCAGGAGTTTCGTTACAATTACGAAGGCGACACGATCGATTTCGTCGCCGGTCTGTTCGCCTTCCGGCAGCGGATCGATACGCAGGGGACCGAGCAGCAAGGCATCGACGCGACGCGTTACAGCCTCGCGCCATCGACCGATCCGAACAATGTCTATAACCGGCCCGAGGTGCTGAACGGCCTGACCGCGTCCAACACGCAGTTCCTGAAGGCCGACAGCGCCGCTTTCTACGGCCAGCTCAGCTACAAGCTGACCCCCGAACTGACCATCCAGCCGGGCATCCGCATCAATTATGACAAAAAAGAAGGCTTTTACCAGCGCGTGGTGACCACGGGTGCGGGACAGGTGATTGCCAGTTGCGCGCCTTCGGCGACCGCGGGCAATGCGGTGCTGACCGCACAATGCGGGGTCTATCAGCCACAGCTGACCGAGCCGTCGGTCAGCGACTGGAATTTCAGCTATGATCTGAACGTGAACTACAAGTTCGCGCCCGGCATCCTCGGCTACGCCACCTATGCGAAGAGCTTCAAGACCGTCGGCATCAACCAGAACGGCCTGCCGCTCACCGCGGCCAACGTGCCCGATCTCTCGGCGAGCACGGTGAAGCCGGAATCGGTCCATCACTTCGAAGTCGGCCTCAAGACCCAGTTCTGGGAT
>JAHCKJ010000124.1 GCA_026125835.1 Sphingopyxis sp. | reverse complement strand
CAGCGCCGCCGCAGCCGCCTCGACCGCGCGCACCTCTCACGCCATCGCCGCCAGCGATTGCTGCACCGCCTGGAACTTGCCGAGCGGACGCCCGAACTGCTGGCGCGTGTTCACATGCTCGATCGACAGCGCCAGGGCCTGCCCCATCGCGCCCGCCATCAAACTGACCGTCGCCGCGGGTTGCAACCCATCGGGTGCGATCAGCTCGGCAATCGGCAGGTCGGGTACCAGCACCCCGGCGATCTGCAGCACCGCATTCACGTCGCCCCAGTCACCGCCAAAACCGCCTTCGGCCTCCGGCACCAGCAGTAACGCGAAGCCAGCCTCCTCGACCGGCGCCATCCCCGCCGTTGCCGCCTCGGCAAACACCGCCCGCGCGGTATCGCGCAGCATTTCGCGCGCCGCGCTCATCTGAGGCCCAATCCGCGCGCAATGATCCCGCGGATCACCTCGCGCGTTCCGCCGCGCAGCGAAAAGCTGGGCGACGCGATCAGCAACGCGCGCAGCAATCGGCCAAGCTCGCTGGGATCATCCCACGGACAATCGGCGATCGCCTGCACCCGGCGCGGCATATCCTGTTCGAACGCATTGCCGAGTTCCTTGACCACCGACGCCTCGACCATCGGATCCTCGCCCGCCGCCAGTTTCGCCGCGGTCGACATCGACAATTGGCGCAGCGTCCACATTTCGGCGGTCAGCTCGCCGATCAGCACCGCGACGGCGGGATCGGGATCGGCGCCCGCCGCATCGATCAGCGCGGCGAGCAGCGCGTGGCTCGATAGGTAACGCTCCGGACCCGACCGTTCGAGCCCGAGCTCGGCGGTCACCTGCTGCCACCCCTGCCCGCGCGTCCCGACCAGCGCCCCATGCGGCACCAGCACGTCGTCGAAAAACACCTCGTTGAAGTCGTGGTGACCCGCCATGTCGATGATCGGGCGGATCGTGATGCCCGGAGTGTCGAGATCGATCAGCAGCTGGCTCAATCCCGCATTGCGCTCGCTCCCCTCCTCGGTGCGGACAAGCGCCAGCATGATGTGCGAAAAATGGGCGCCGGTGGTCCAGATCTTCTGCCCGTTGATCCGCCAACCCTCGGCGGTTTCGCGCGCCGTGGTCCGCACCGCCGCCAGGTCGGACCCTGCCCCCGGTTCGGACAGGCCGATGCACGCATAAAGCTCACCGCGCACGATCCCCGGCAGGTAGCGTTCGCGCTGCTCCTCGCTGCCGTACCGCACGATCAGCGGCCCGGTCTGCCGATCGGCGATCCAGTGCGCGCCGACCGGAGCGCCCGCCGCCAGCAATTCCTCGATCACCACATAGCGTTCCAGCGGATGGCGATCGCCGCCGCCATAGCGCGCGGGCAAGGTCATCCCGATGTACCCCGCCGCCCCGAGCGCGCGGCTGAAACCGGGATCGAAGCTCGCCCAGCAATTGGCGCGCGCGACGATATCGCCCTGCGGCTGGTTCACCGCGAGCCATGCCCGCAATTCGGCGCGCAGGGCCGCGACGTCGCGGGGCGGATCGAAGGGATAGAGCGCAAAGCCTTGCATGTCGCGTCAGCCATGCAATAGCCTTTGCCAACAGGAAAGGAATTTTCAGCATGGGCGAGTTTCTGAGTGTCGAGCGGCGGGGCAAGATCGCGATCCTGACCATGATCAAGCCGGAAAGCATGAACGCGATCGGCACCCATGAGGACTGCCAGGACATCATCGACACGCTGCGCACCCTCGGCGACGACCGCAGCGTCAGCGCGATCATCCTGACCGGCAGCGGCAAGGCGTTCAGCGCCGGCGGAAACCTGAAAGGCATGCAGGATCGCACCGGCATCGGCGTGCTCGACCAGCCCGATTCGACCCGCGCCAATTACCGCAAGGGCGTGCAGGCGGTGATCCGCGCGCTGATGGATTGCGAGGTGCCGATGATCGCCGCGGTCAACGGCCATGCCATCGGCCTCGGCGCCGACCTCGCCTGCACCTGCGACATCCGCATTGCGGCGGAAAGCGCCAAATTCGCGTGCAGCTTCATCAAGGTCGGCATCGTCCCCGGCGACGGCGGGGCGTGGTTGCTCCAAAAGATACTGGGCTATCCGCGCGCCGCCGAATTGTTCCTGACCGGCGACCGCTTTGACGCCGCTCAGGCAAAGGAATATGGTCTGGTGACGGAGGTCGTCCCCGACGCGGAACTGCTCGATCGCGCCGTGGCGATTGCCGAACGGATCGTGTGCAATCCGCCCCGCGCGCTGCGCCTGACCAAAAGGTTGCTGCGCGAGGCGCAGCATAGCCGGATGAGCGACATTTTGGAGCTCAGCGCCGCCTATCAGGCGATCGTGCACGAAACGGCCGACAACCGCGAGGCGATCAACGCCTTTGTCGAAAAGCGCCCGCCGGTGTTTACGGGAGAATGACGATGATTGCCGAGCGCGTCCTGCCCCTGACCGGCGTTCATAATTTCCGCGATTACGGCGGCTATGCGGTCGAGGGCGGCGGGCGGCTTCGCGACGGGATGCTGTGGCGCTCGGCGCATCACGAAGCGGCGACCGACGAGGATCTGGCGGCGCTCGACGCGCTCGGGCTCGAGACCATCATCGACCTGCGCGGCGATGACGAGCGCGAGCTTCACCCGTGCCGCCGGTCGGAGAATTTCTCGGCGCGCGTCTTGTTCGCGGGCGGCGTGACGGCAGGCCTTGCGCCGCATCTTCAGGCGGCGGGCGGGACGATCGACGTCGAAACGGCGCGGGCGCGGATGATCGACACCTATGCAGGGATGCCCTATCGCCCGGCGCTGGTCGCGACGCTGCGGCTCTATCTGGCGGCGCTTGCCGAATATGACGCGCCCAGCCTCGTCCATTGCGTCGCGGGCAAGGACCGCACCGGCTTTGCCGTCGCGATCGTCCACCGGCTCCTCGGCGTCCATGAGGACGATCTGATGCACGACTATCTGCTCACCAACACCGCGGGCAAGATCGAGGAACGGATCGCGCAAGGCGCAGCGCATATCCGCGCGCGCCATGGCGCCGAAATCCATAACGACGCGATCCGCGCGCTGATGTCGGTGAACCCCGCCTATCTCGACGCCGCGCTCGCCACCGTCCGCCGCGATCATGGTGATATTCCAAGCTATGCCGAGGCGGTGCTGAACTTCACCCCCGATATGCGCGAGGCGTTGGTGGATCGGTTGGTGGTGTACTGAGAATACGTCGCCCCCGCGACGGCGGGGGCCGCTGGCGGTCTATGCAGCGATGCCCGGCAAGGCCGACGGCGGCCCCCGCCTTCGCGGGGGCGAGGGCTACTCCCCTTTCACCAGCACCCCGCCCTTGACCACCGCATCAACGCTTTCCAGCTGCCGCACATCGGCCAGCGGATCGCCATCGACCGCCACGATGTCGGCATAACGCCCCACCGCAATCGCCCCGACGTCCTTTTCGCGCCCCAGCGCCTCGGCCGCGTTTTTCGTCGCCGCCTGGATCGCCTGCAGCGGCGTCATCCCATATTCGACCATGACGCGGAACTGGCCGCCGACCTGGCCGTGCGGCATCACCCCGGCGTCGGAGGCGAACACCATCCGTACGCCCGCGCGGTGCGCCTTGCGGAAATTGTCGCGCTGGATCTGCGCAATCTCGCGGTCCTTGCGCAGATTATCCTCGAGCACGCCGTTCTTCGCGCCTTCGGCCTGCGTATATTCGGTGTTGAATATGTCCATCGCGAACCACACCGGCTGCTTGCGGGCGACCGCCATGCGGATGCCCTCGTCGTCGACCAGGCTGGCATGTTCGATCGTGTCGATCCCCGCCGCGATCGCGGCGCGGATGCCCGCGGCGCCATGCGCGTGGGCGGCGACGCGCAACCCCCATTGGTGTGCCTCGCCGGCGATCGCGCGCAGTTCGTTTTCGGGCACCTGCAACTGGCCCGGCTCGGTGTTGCGCGAGAAAACGCCGCCGGTCGCGCACACCTTGATCACCTCGGCCCCATATTTGCGCTGGCGGCGCACCTGATAGCGCAGTTCGTCGGGCGTATCGCCGATCCCTTCCTCCTTGCCGTCCTTTTTCTCCAGGCTCGGCGGCAGGAAAGTGCTGTCGCAATGGCCCCCCGTCGCGCCCAGCGCATAGCCCGCCGGGACAATCCGCGGTCCCACCGCATAACCCGCGTCGATCGCCTGCTTCAGCCCGATGTCGTTGCGGTCGCCCGACCCCACGTTGCGCACCGTCGTGAACCCGGCGTCGAGCATGTCGCGCGCGTTCTTCACCGCGGTCATGCCCCAGAAACTGTCGGTAAACTCCAGCCCGCGATAACCGCCGATGTCGGCAGGTCCGTCGAGATGGACGTGCATGTCGATCAGCCCGGGAAGGAGCGTCTTTTGCCCCAGGTCGATATGTTTGACGTCGCTGCCCCAGCGCACCGTGCGCGCATCGGCGATGTTGCTGATGCGCCCGTCGGCGCCGACGAAGATCGCGGGATATTCGACCGTCCTGCCGCTCAGCACATCGACATAGCGGGCGGCGGTAATGACGGTCTGCCCCGCGGGCGCCTGCGCCGCCGTGACGACCGCAAAAAGCGCCGCCGAGCCCAACGTGATTCCCCGCAGAAAACTGCCGAACTTTACTCGCGATTGCATGTTTGACCCGCCCTGTTGTTGGTGCCCGAGTCGGGTGATGCCAAAACAAAAAAAGGTAGGACAGCGAAAAATCTCCAGCGGCGGAGAGGCGCGCGTTTCCGGACCTTACGCGCCATCACCGGACGCGCCGCGCGCGCGGTGACGCGCCACCCACCACGCGCCGAGCAAGGCAAAGGCCGTGCCCAGCAACGTCCCGCCGACGATGTCGCTCGCCCAATGCACGCCCAGCATGATCCGCGACAGCGCGTTGAGCAGGATCATCGCCCCGGCCAAAGCCCACGCCCACGCCCGCCAGCGCGGCGGCGCCAGCCAGGCGAGCAGCAGGTACACGACCGCGGCGCTGGTCGCATGGCCGCTGGGATAGGCAAAGCTCGATTGCTGGTCGAGATGCTCGATCACATCGGGGCGCGGATGGCCGAACCCGCGCTTGAGCAGGCTCGACGCCAGATTGGCGACCAGCGACGCCCCGCCCAGCGCCACCGCGCAGCGCGGCCCGCACCAGTGCCACACCAGTGCGCACAGCAGGATGACGATGACCCAGCGCGGAATGCCGCCGCCGATCCAGCTGACCGCCTGCATGAACGTCACCAGCGCCGGATCGACCAGTTCGACGCGCAGCGCGAGCGCGGCGGAAACCGCCCGATCGATGCCTTCGGTCCATCCCGCGCCGACCGCAAAGCCCAGCAGGATCATCGCCGCCAGCATCAGCGCCGCAATCGTCGGCGCCTGCCGTCCCGCCATGCTCACCGGCCCGTCTCCCTTGTCATCCGCGCGCCCGACCGGCGCCATGCGTCCAGCTGCCCGGCAAAGCGCCGCAATTGATCGGCCCCGCCCTCGACATCATTGTCGAACAGCCGCACCTCGCGGTCGCCGCCTCCGCTGCGGTAGCGAAGATACAGCCCGTGCCGCAAACGCGCCCCGATCCGCGCCGCTCCGCCGCCACGCTCGCCGGGCAGGCGATCGGCGCGGTCGACAATCACCTCGGTAATATCGCCCACCGGCACCGGGCTCGCCGCGCCATAGCTTGCATGAAGATGCAGCGCGTGGCCCTCGATCCGCGCCGCAACCCCGCCGCGCACGACGCGCGCGCCGAACCGCCCGACATAGAACAGGCTCGCACTGCCCAGCAGCACCAGGAACGGGATTTGCAGCGGCCCCAGAAGGTCGTCGTCCCGCCGGACCGGCGCGGGAAATTCCATGCCCGGCAGCCCGATGGTTTGCGGCGGCGCAACGCGCTCGGTGTGTTCGATCCATGCCAGGGCGAATGCGGCGGCGGCGAACACCGCAAACAGCATCGCCTTCCACAGATTGCCCGCGCGCGAAAAGTTCAGGATCGACGGGTTCACGCGGCGGGCCGGGTCGCGGAGCGTGATCAGATATGCAGCGGCCGCCCGAACGCCGCCAGCACGCCTTCGTGCATGGTCTCGCTGAGCGTCGGGTGCGGGAAGACGGTGCCGATGAAGTCATCCTCGACCAGCTCGGCGGTCTTGCCGATCGTGTAGCCCTGGATCAGCTCGGTGACCTCGGCGCCGATCATGTGCGCGCCGAGCAGCTCGCCGGTCTTGGCGTCGAACACGGTCTTGGTAAAGCCCTCGGCCTCGCCCAGCGCAATTGCCTTGCCATTACCGATGAAGGGGAAGGTGCCGGCCTTGACCTCGTAACCCAGCTCCTTCGCCTTCGCTTCGGTCAGGCCGACGCTGGCGATCTGCGGGCGGCAATAGGTGCAGCCGGGGATGTTGCGCGGGTCCATCGCGTGCGGGTGGTTGCCCGCGATTGCCTCGACCGCGATCACCGATTCGTGCATCGCCTTGTGCGCGAGCCATGGCGGCGCGGTGACGTCGCCGATCGCCCAGATGCCGGGGACGTTGGTGCGGCACATCGCGTCGGTGTCGATATGCCCTTTGGTGGTTTTCACGCCGAGCGCTTCGAGCCCGATATTCTCGGT
>JAHCKJ010000123.1 GCA_026125835.1 Sphingopyxis sp. | reverse complement strand
TTCGACCAGTTCGACCTTGAAGCCGCGCTTTTCGGCCCAGCGGCTGTACATGCGCTGGAGCATTTCGGCCCAGTCCTGGCTTTCGGTCCCGCCGGCGCCGGCGTGGACTTCGATATAGCAATCATTGCCGTCGGCCTCGCCCGCGAGCAGCGCCTTGATCTTGTCCTCCTCGGCGCGCGCGGCGAGCGCGGCGAGGCTGTCGACCGCCTCGTCGACCATGGCCTCGTCGCCCTCCATCTCGGCCAGTTCGATCAGCTCCGCCGTGTCGTCGCGTTCCCGCTCGATCGCACGCGTCGCGGTGATCGCCTCGTCGAGGCGGCGGCGTTCGCGCATGACGTCCTGCGCCGCCTTGGGATTGTCCCACAGGGTCGGATCCTCGACCTTGGCATTGAGCTCGTCGAGGCGGCGCACCGCGCGGTCCCAGTCGAGGAAGCGCCGTAGCAGCGCCAGCGCGGCGCCAATCTTGTCGATATGATCCTGCGCTTCGGCGCGCATGTCCTTGCTCCTGAGAAATGTTGACCCCGCCCTTACGGCCTGAACGGCCGCAGGGGAAGAAGGCGCGGCAGGTCAGATGATGCCGCCGCGATCCTCCAGAAAATCGCTGTCGCTGCGGCGGCCGTTGCCCTGCTGGACCGGCGCGTCCTGACGGGGCGCCGCTTTCGGCGGCTTGATTTCTTCCTGACGGATCGTCCGGCGCGGTTCGCTTTCGGGCTTGAACGCCTCCCAGATGATCGACGCCTTGGGATCGGTCCCCGGCCAGCTGCCATAAACGCGGCGACCCGACTGGCGGTCGATGCGAACCATGCGGACGTTCTTCGGCGCCGCAAAAGGAATCGGCTGGCGATCGGCGAGCGCCGCGAGTGCAAAATCCTTGAAGATCGGCGCCGCATAGCTGCCGCCCTGGGCATAGCCGCCCATGCTGCGCGGCTGGTCGAAACCGATATACATGCCCGCGATCACGTCGGGCGTGCCGCCGACGAACCACACGTCGTTCGGCCCCGTCGTCGTGCCGGTCTTGCCGAACAAGGGTACGTTGAGGTCGCGCAGCCGCACCGCCGTGCCGCGCTGGACGACGCCTTCGAGCATATGGACGACCTGATAGGCGGTGATCGGGTCCATCAGCTGCTTGCCCGATTTGGCAAAGCGCGGCATCGGGCGGCCGTCCCAATCCTTTTTGTTGCACCCCGCGCAGGGTTTCCAATTGCGCGGGAAAATCACCTTGCCGCGGCGGTCCTGCGCATAGTCGATGACCCGCGGCTTCAGTTCGCGGCCGTGATTGGCGAGCATCGCATAAGCGTTGGTAATCTTTTCGACCGTCGTCGAACCCGCCCCCAGCGCCGTCGACAGATAGGGTTCGTGTGTGCCGATCCCCATCGTCTTGATCGTTTCGACAACCGGCTCGATGCCGACCTGGCTCGCCGCTCGCACCGTCATCAGGTTGCGCGACTGTTCGAGACCCCAGCGCATCGTATGTTCGCCGCCGCCGCCCGCGCCACCGAAGTTGCGGAAACATTTGTTGCCGAAACGCGCGCCCTGATAGACGCAGAACGGCCCGTCGACGATCATCGTCGCCGGCGTCATGCCGTTGTCGAGCGCCGCGGCGTAAACAAAGGGCTTGATCGTCGAGCCCGGCTGGCGCTCCGCCTGCGTCGCGCGGTTGAAGGGCGACAGGCGGACGTCGAAGCCGCCCTGCATTGCGTAGATGCGCCCCGAATGCGGGCTTTCGACGATCATCCCGCCCGACACCTCGGGAATGTTGCGCAGCGCGTAGCTGTTGTCGCCGGTCGATTTGACAACGATCAGGTCGCCCGGCCGCATCGCCGAAAAAGCGCTGCCGCCCGTCTTGCGATAGCCCAGCGTCGCGGCGCTGGCGGGAAGCACACCGGTATCGCCATTGGCAAAGCCGATCTGTGCCGCAGCCGCCGACTTCGACAGCACCGCGGCGACGCGCCAATTGTCGTAATCGATGCCGATAAAGCTCGACGCGAGGCGGCTCTGCCACTGGTCGTCGGCCTCGATCGTCGCGATCGGCCCCGACCAGCCCTTGCCGGCATCGTAGCGCTGCAGACCTTTGCGGAGCGCCATGGTGGTCGCTTCCTGCATCTTGCCGTCATAGGGGGTGCGCACCCACAGCCCGCCGGCATAGACGCTGAGCGGACCGTCCTCGGCGGTTTCGCCG
This sequence comes from Sphingopyxis sp., assembly GCA_026125835.1. Lineage (GTDB taxonomy): Bacteria > Pseudomonadota > Alphaproteobacteria > Sphingomonadales > Sphingomonadaceae > Sphingopyxis. The sequence goes on along the minus strand of JAHCKJ010000123.1, from coordinate 4,380 downwards.
AACTGGGCAATCAGCTGGCGGCGCACCTCTTCCATATAATAGCCGCCGACCTGCGCCACCGCGGTGTTGCCGCTGTTGGTAAGGCCGAGCGGCATCGCACGCGCGGCGTCGCGCTGCGCCGCGGTGATCCAGCCATTGCCGTGCATCGCGCCGAGCACGAAATTGCGCCGCGCCACGCCTTCAGCCTCGTTGCGCGCCCGACCGTATCTTTCGGGCGCCTTGGGCAGAATCGCGAGGAACGCCATTTCATGAAGCTGCAGCTGGTCGACATCCTTGTCGAAATAGGCGCGGCTCGCCGCCTGCACCCCGAAGCTGCGGCGGCCGAGCGGAATTTCGTTGAGATAAAGTTCGAGAATCTGTTCCTTGCTCAGCGCATTTTCGATGCGCATCGCCAGGATCGCCTCGCGCACCTTGCGGCGATAGCTGAGCTCGTTGGTCAGCAGCAGGTTCTTGGCGACCTGCTGGGTGATCGTCGACGCGCCGACCGGGCGGCCATCGCTGGTCAGATTGTTGAGAATCGCCGACGCGATGCCGGGGTAATCGATGCCGCCGTGACTGAAGAAAGTCTTGTCCTCCGCGGCCAGAAAAGCGCGGACCAGCAACTGGGGATATTCGCTGTAATCGAGCTGGACGCGGCGTTCGCGCGCATAGCTGTGAACCGGCTTGCCCTCGCCGTCGCGGACCATCGTCGGCAGCGGCGGTTCATAATCGCGCAGCTGGTCGACCGACGGCAGATCGCGCGCAAACAGCGCCCAGATCAGCGTCAGGCCGAGCAATCCGGCAAGGACCAGATAGCCAAGCCAGCGAAACCAGCGCCGCGTCCACATGTCGCGCAGCCAGTGGAGAACGGCGTTGCTGTCACGGCGCAGGCGATAGCGAAAGTGGGACGTGGTCTCGGCGGCCATATCGCCAAGCCTCTAAAGCGTGCGACCGCGAAAGGGAAGCATGGTTGCGGCGGAGAGATCGTCCGCGCCATCGAACGGCGGGGTCATCGCGCCCTTCCCCGCGCGCTGACCGGCCAGATGGCGACCAGCGTGTCACCCCGCACGACGTGATAATGATCGTACAGGTTCACGGTCGGGTCGCAGTGCGGCACGGTCAGGCTGACAGGGTCGCCCGGCGCAAGTTCGGTCCCGATGCCGGGCGCGATCAGCGCCGCATGTTCGTCGCCCATGAAAGCAAAGAAACTCGTTGCGGGTGCGCCGCGCTGGACCACCGCGACCCCGCCGTCGGTCGAGAGCGATTTATAGCCCGCATCGATGGTGACGAGGCCGCTGTGATTGGCGCTGACGACGCGGGAATCGACGCCAAGCGATGTTTCGAACGGGACCGATCCGTCGCCGGTGAGGTCGCAATCGAGATATTGCTTGTCCATGAAGACATAACTTCCGGCCTGCAATTCGGTGAACACGCCGAGCGCCAGGTCGATCCGGTGGGTGCCGGTTCCCGATCCGGTGACGATTTCGGGCGCAAAACCGGCGGCGGCGAGCGCGGCGATCACGGTCCGCAGATAGGCGGTGCGCTCTTCGATCGCGGTCCGGCGCTCCGTATAACCCTCGATATGCTGCTGCGAACCGCAATAGAACTGGACCCCGCGATATTCGAGGTTCGGCAGCGCCGCGATCGTCTCGGCCAGCGCAACCGCCGCCTCGGGCGAGGCGACGCCGGTGCGCGCGATGCCGGGGTCGATGTCGATGATGACGTCGAGCGGCGCCGCCAGCGCCGCGTCGAGGCGCGCGGCGACCGCGGGATGATCGACAACCGCCATCAAGCCCTTTGCCGCGCCCGCCAGCGCGGCAAGCCGTTCGATCGCGCGCGGCGCCGCGACCGGCGACGTGACCAGGATGCCCTCGATTCCGCCCGCGGCGAGCACCTCGGCCTCGCCGATCTTGGCACAGCAGACGCCGACTGCGCCTGCCGCGATCTGGCGGCGGGCGATCTCGACGCTCTTATGCGTCTTGGCATGCGGGCGAAGCGCGACGCCATGCGCGGCGACCAGACCGGCCATCGCCGCGATATTGCGCTCCATCGCATCGGCGTCGAGCACCAGCACCGGCGTGTTGAGGTCGGCGCGGCTGCCCTGCCGGCCGACCAGATGGGCGTGAAGTGTCAGATCGTCGGTCATGAAAACAGGGCTTCCAGATGCGGGTTGAGGAATTTTCGGGCAGGATCGGCGGTGCGGCGGACGCTGCGATAGCGTTCGGCCATCGGGTAGAGCGCATCGACGTCGCCGCGGGCCAGCGTATGACGTTTGGCCCAATGCGGACGACCGCCATGCGCGCGGAATATCGCCTCGGCATCGGCGAAAAGCGCCTGCCACGGCATCGGGGCATATTGGTGCATCGAGATCGCGGCGACCGGCCCCTCGTTCATCGGGCTCATCCAGATGTCGTCGGCGGCGACGGTGCGATATTCGAAGGGAAAGGTCACGGGCAGCCGCTTCTTGCGGATCCAGCCGACCACCTCCGCCAGCGCGTCCATCCCGGCAGCACGGGGCAATTCATACTCCATCTCCTCGAACCGGATCGTGCGCTCCGACGGAAAAATTGCATGCGCCGGGCCGCGGCGGCGACCGTTCATGTTCGCCTTCATCATGCCGCGCTGCAGCCAGGGGGTCAGGAACGGCAACCGCGCCGCGATACCCAGCACGCGCCGGAACGCCGTTTCCTCCATGTCGGTCGTGCCCGGCGGCGGATCGCACGGATCGCAGGGGTCGAGCGTTTTCAGGATCACGTCGTCGGCATGGGGAAAGAACCAGAATTCGATGTGGCGGTGCCGCGCCGCGAGATCGTCATAACTTTCGCGAATCTCGTCCCACCGGCGCTTTTCGATGCGTTCGGACAAATGAAAGGCGGGGACCACCGCGACCTCGATCTCGGTCGCGATCCCGAACATGCCCAGCGACAGGCGCTGCGCCTCGTACAGATCGGGGAGGGTTGCGGCATCGCACCAGCGCGCTTCGCCGTCGGCGCCGATCAGCCGGAAACCGCGCGCCATCGTCGACAGGCTGCCCAGATCGGCGCCGGTGCCGTGCGTGCCCGTTGCCATCGCGCCCGCCAGCGCCTGCGGATTGACGTCGCCCTGGTTGGCGAGCGCCAGCCCCTCGTCCCACAGCGCCGCGGTCAGTCGCTTGATGCTCCATCCCGCCGGAATGCGCGCGGTGCGGCCGTCGGCGGCGACGGTGATCCGGCCGGGCAGTGCGTCGAGCCCGACGATCAGGTCGTCCGATGCACATAGCGGCATAAAGCTGTGACCGGCACCGGTGGCGCGAACCTTTGCCGCGCGGCGGACCAGTTCGGCGAGTTCGTCCTCGCTTGCGGGGCGTGTCACGCCCACCGGCGCGGCGACGCTGCCCGACCAGTTGCTCCAACCCATGCCGCTCTCCCGCCCGCGCCCATCCGTTTCCCGCCGCAAAGCTGTCGGGCGCGGGCGGGCGGGTCAAGAATTATCGGCTGGAGGCGATCTGCCGCGCGAAGTGAAGCTGGATGGCATCGCGCACGCCGCGCGCAACCTTTTTCTGGCCCGCGCTCGAAGCGAGAAATTCGGCGTCGTCCTTGTTCGAGATGAAGCCGGTTTCGAACAGGACCGACGGCGTATCGGGTGCCTTCAGCACGACGAAGGAGGCAAAACGGTGCGCGTGGCTGCGAAACTTGATCGCCTGCCCGGCCTCGCGCTGGAGCAGGCGGGCGAAATCGGACGCGATGTTCATCGTCTCGCGCTGGGTCAGGTCGAGCAGGATCGACGACACCTCGCCGCCGTGCGCGCTGAGGTCGACACCGTTGATGACATTGGCCTTGTTCTCGCGTGCCGCCAGCCGCGCCGCCTCGCGGTCGGACGCCACTTCGGACAAGGTATAGATTGACGCGCCGCTGGCTTCCTGATTTTCGGCTGCATCGGCGTGGATCGAAATGAACAAGTCGGCCTTCAGCCGCCGTGCGATGCCGAAGCGTTCCTCGAGCACCAGATAGCGGTCGTCGGCGCGGGTCAAGGCGACGCGGACGCGGCCCGAAGCGATCAGTTCGTCGCGAATCGCGCGCGCCAGCGCCAGCGTGATGTCCTTTTCGCGCTTGCCGCTGTGCGGGCTGATCGCGCCGGGATCATGACCCCCGTGCCCCGCGTCGATCACGACCAGCGGCAGGCGGGTATTGTCCGGACCCTCGATCCGCGGCAGCGCCACAGCGGGTCTGGGCCTGCCGATCGGAACGCTGACGCTGTAACGCTTTTCGGGCGGCTTGGCACTGAACCCGGCGGGCGGCAGCAGTTCCGTTCTGGGTGCGCGCGAAACCCGCTGGAATTCGTCGGCCGATACCGGACGCAACTGAAAGGTCAGGCTGCGCCCGTCGGCGGCGAAGCGCGCCGCGGTGACAACCGCCGGCTGCG
>JAHCKJ010000122.1 GCA_026125835.1 Sphingopyxis sp. | reverse complement strand
CGGCTACGCAAATGCGTAGGAGGATGGGCCGCCGGGGTATAAATGGCGGAAAACTTCGCCGCACTGAAAGACTGAGATGACCGACTCGATCAACAAACCCGCATCCGCAAAGCGTCGCTTCGCTTTTTGGCAGGGTGCGGCCGCGCTTTCGGCGCTGGCGATTGTGCCATTGGCAACCGGCGCGATCGCCAAGGTCGACAGCAAGACGCAGGCCGAGATCGCGCGGTTCATGGATGTTTATCTCGAGGTCAAGTCCAACTATGTCGAACCGGTCGACGACGCCAAGCTGATCGAAGGGGCGATCAACGGGATGCTGGCCAGCCTCGACCCCCATTCGGGGTATCTCGACGCGCGCGGCTTTGCCAACATCCGGACCCAGACCGAGGGCGAATATGGCGGGCTGGGCCTGTCGGTGACGATGGAGGACGGCGTCGTCAAGGTGATCGCGCCGACCGCCGACACGCCCGCCGACCGCGCCGGGATCAAGTCCGGCGACTATATCACCCATATCAACAAACAGCTGATCATCGGTCTGACGCTCGACGAGGCGGTCGACCAGATGCGCGGACGCCCGGGCACCAAGATCGACATCACCGTCGTGCGCGAGGGGCAGAGCAAGCCCATCGAAATGTCGCTGACGCGCGAGATCATCGAACTGAAGCCGGTGAAATGGCAGGTCAGCGACGATGTCGGCGTGCTGACCGTCACCAGTTTTTCGGCCGATGCGACCACCGACCTGCGCGCCGCGATGCTGGCGGTCGAAAAGTCGCTGGGCAAAAAACCGCGCGGCTGGATCCTCGACCTGCGCTCGAACCCCGGCGGGCTGCTCGACGAAGCGGTCGGAATCAGCGACCTGTTCCTTGAACGCGGCGAGATCGTTTCGCAGCGCGGCCGACGCAAGGGCGATATCGAGCGCTTTTTTGCCCAGCCGGGCGACGCCGCGGGCGGCGCGCCGGTGATCGTGCTGATCGATTCGGGTTCGGCGTCGGCGTCCGAAATTGTTGCCGGCGCCTTGCAGGACCAGCACCGCGCGGTGGTGATGGGCGAACGCAGCTTTGGTAAGGGATCGGTGCAGACGGTGCTGCCGCTGTCCGACACCACCGCGCTGCGGCTGACCACCGCGCGCTATTTCACGCCATCGGGGCGCAGCGTCCAGGAAGGCGGAATCGAACCCGACATCCGGGTGCCGCAGTTGTCCGACCCCGATTATGCGTCGCGGCCGAAGTTCCGCGAAAGCGATTTGCGGCGCCATCTGATCAACGAGAAAAAGGTCGACAACGGCCTGCTGGAAAAGGATGAAAAGCCCGACCCCCGCTTTTCGGCATCCGCCGCCGAGCTGAAAGCCAAGGGCATCGAGGATTTCCAGCTCCATTATGCGTTGCAGACGATCGGGCGGATCGGCCCGTCGGCGCCGCGGATGGCACAAGGCACCAAGGTTCCGGCGAAACCCGCCGCCAAACCGACAGCGCGCAACTGAGGGATCGGCCGGGATGCTGAACTCGCGGCTATCCGCGCCCGTTACCGCGCTCCTCGCGCCGCTGCTGCTCTATGGCGGTGCGCTGGTGTCGCAATATGGGTTCGGCCTGCATCCGTGCGAGATGTGTTACTGGCAGCGCTGGCCGCACCAGGCGGCGATCGTGCTGGCGCTGCTCGCGCTGCTCATGCGCGCCAACGACCGCGCGATGCGCGGCTTGACCTTGCTCGCTGCGGTTGCGATCGCCGTCAGCGGGCTGATCGGGGCTTTCCACGCCGGGGTCGAATATGGCTTTTGGGAAGGGATCACGACCTGCGCAACCGGTCGCGCGGGGCCGGTATCGCTTGATGCGATCATGAACGCACCGCTGATCCGCTGTGACACCGCACCGTGGAGCCTGTTCGGCATCTCGCTGGCCGGGTTCAATGCGATCTTTTCGCTGGGCGCGGCCGCGCTTGTCTTGACCTTGCTGCGCGGCAGGACCACATCGGCGATATGACCGACGCCCCGCAAAAGAGCAATCGGCGCACCGCTTCGATGATCCGCGTCGACCAGGCTGGCGAATATGGCGCGACGCGCATTTACGCCGGCCAGCTGGCGGTGATGGGCGATCGTCACCCGATGGCGCGGGAAATCGCGCATATGGCCGAACAGGAAGAACGCCACCGCAAATTTTTCGACGATCTGGTTGCGCGGCGCGGGGTGCGGCCGACCGCGCTCCAGCCGTTCTGGAACGTCGCGGGCTTCGCGCTTGGCGCGGTGACCGCCGCGATGGGGCCGCGCGCCGCGATGGCCTGCACCGCCGCGGTCGAGACCGAAATCGACCGCCATTACCGCGAGCAGCTCGACGAGCTGGGCGACAGCGACCCCGAGCTCAGCGCCGCGGTGGCCGAATTCCGCGCCGAGGAGCTGGAGCACAAGGACGCCGCGCTGGCCGCCGGCGCCGAAAGTGCGCCCGGTTATCCGGTGCTCAGCCTGGCGATCCGCGCGGGGTGCCGCGCAGCCATCGCGCTGTCCAAGCGTATCTGATAGGACGAGGCCCGGGCGACCGTTCATGACCGATGCAGGGTCGAGGTGCCAAGCCGCGTGAAACTGACAAGAGGATGATCCGATGACCCGCCTTCCCGTGCTTGCCTTGATCCTGGCCGGTAGCGCCATCGCCGCCCCCGCGACAGCCCAGAAAACCGTGGTCGACGGCGAAAAGATCAATCAGGTCATCGTCTATGGCGACGACCAGTGTGCGCCCAGCGGCGCCGACGAAATCGTCGTTTGCAGCCGCCTGCCCGAAGGCGAGCGGTACCGCGTTCCCCAGATATTGCGCGGCAATCCGCTCGACGTGCGCAACGAAGCCTGGGCGAACAAGGTCGTCGCCGTCGAGCGCATCGGCCGGTTCGGCACCGACAGCTGCTCGCCCACCGGGCTGGGCGGTTTCACCGGTTGCACGCAGGCACTGGTGGCCGGAGCCAAGGCCGAACGGCAGGCCGCCGACAAGACCGACTGGCAGGCGATGATTGCCGACGAGCGCGCCAAGCGACTGGCCGGGATCGATGCAGCATCCGACGAAGTCGAAGCGGCCGTTGTGGCCGAAGAGCGCGCCTTGGCCGAACGCCAGAAGGCCGCCGAGGAACTGGAACGGCAGGCGAGCGGTATGGCGCCGACGCCGACTGCACCCGATGAAGCCGACGCCGACGCGCTGCCGGTTCCGCCGCGGGGCTGAGGGGAGGCCTGCGCCGCCCCCGCCTTTGGGCGGGGGCGACCGCAAGCGGCTCAATTCAGCAGATATTGCTGCCAGAACACGAGCGACGCCCAGAAATTATAGTCGGCATTTTCCTTTTTGGCGAAGCCGTGCCCTTCGTTGGTGCCGACGAGGTGCCATGCTGTGCCGCCGTTCTTGCGTACCGCGGCGACGATCTGGTCGGCTTCCGACGCCGGGACGCGCGGATCGTTGGCGCCGGTGACGACGAACAGCGGCTTTTTGATTTCCGCGACGCGGGTCAGGGGCGAGATTTCGATCAGCTTGGCGCGCTGCGCCGGATCGCGCTCGTCGCCATATTCGACGCGGCGCAGGTCGCGGCGGTAGTCCTGGGTGTTTTCCAGGAAGGTGACGAAGTTCGAGATCGCGACAACGCACAGATTGGCGCGCAGCTTGTCAGCATAGTGGATCGCCGCAGCATAGCACATATAGCCGCCGTAGCTGCCGCCGGTCAGACCGAAGCGCGCCGCGTCGAGATTGCCGTCCCCGGCCAGATGGTCGAGGAAGGCGCCCATGTCCTTGACGCTGTCTTCGCGCTTGAACGGTCCGTTGTCGAGGCTGACGAAAGTCTTGCCATAGCCGGTCGAGCCGCGGACGTTCGGGAAGAATACCGCGACGCCGAGTTCGTTGAGCAAATAGTTGGTACGGCCCATAAAGCCAGGCCGCGACTGCGCCTCCGGCCCGCCATGGACGTTCATGATGAGCGGGCGCTTGCCCGGGAATTTTGCGGGATCGGGACGATAGAGAAAGCCCGACACTTCAAGGCCGTCGAAGCTTTTGACCTTGACCAGTTCGGGTTCGACATTCTGCGTGACGTCGAGCCCGCCGGTTTCGCTTTCGGTCCAGCGCGTGACTTTCAGCGTCTTGGGATCGACGCTGAACGCATCGGCGGCGCTGCGGGCCGAGGTGAAGGTGATCCCGATCTCGCCCCACGGCGCAATCTCGACCCCGCCGATGATGCCCGCGGGCAGGCCTTCGACGGTACGCACCTTGCCGCTTTTGATGTCCAGAATACGCAGCTTCGACATGCCCGCTTCGTTGATCGTATAGGCGATGAAGCTGCCGTCCCGGGCAATATCGAAACCGCTGACCTCCCATTGTTCGGCGGGCCCGCGCGGGGTGAATTTACCCGTTGCGGGATCGAGCGTGCCGAGCCGTTCAAACTCCGACCCTTCGTCGCTGGTGATCCAGATGGTGCCGTCGGGCGCGAACTTGCCGCCGCCGTGCGACACTGTCCGACTGTGGTCGCCGATCGGGGTCATGGCGCCGGTGGCGAGATCGAGACGGAAAAAGTCCGATTTCTGCACCGACGTATATTTGCCGACCAGCCCCCAACTTTTGTCGGGCGCAAAATCGCGGAACGCCCAGCCGCCGCCCCTGACCTCGGCCACCATGCGGTTCGAGGCCGGATTGCGCGGGTCCATCAGATAGATGTCGCTGTCGCGGCCGTTGCGGCGGGTCGAGGTATAGGCGATCAAACTGCCGTCCTTTGACCAGGCATTGAGGCCGTTGCGGCTCTTGCCGTCGGTCAGCAGTTCGAGGCGACCGTTCTTCATCGCAAAGATCTGGTAGAATTCGTTGCCGCCGATATCTTTCTGGACCAGCATCAGGTCGCCGGTTTTCGGCGACCAGACGGCGCCGCCCACAGGTTCCTCTTCAAAGGTGATCTGTTTGCGCGCGCCCATCGGATTGGCGACGCGGTGGATCTGGGTGGTGTTGCCGAACCGGGTCGCGATGAGCATCGATTTGTCGACCGGGTGCCAGCCGACGAACCCGGCGCCGCGATTTTCCATATAGGGGCGCGTCGCCGAGGCAAGATCGGCGGGAATGTCGGGCATACCGTCGGCAATCAGCGCCGCGGGTTTGGCGACGACCGCGGCGGGCTTGGCCGCATCCTGGGCAAAGGCCGGAGCCAGCGGCAAGGCCAGGGCGGCCAGAACGGCAAGATAACGCATGTGAAGATTCCCCTATCGCTTGAAAGCAGACGACAATCTCTAGACGATGGCACGCCGGGATTTAGATGCAAGCTTCGACCAGCGGTGCCGGGCGTTCGACCACCGTCGGTCGCACCTGTCGGGCGACCCGGCGTCGACCAAGGGGCTGGGCGCACCAGATGGGCAGCGATTTTTGGCAACCGGGCGCTCTTTGGTGGCGAATATCGGTCGAACCGAATGCAAAAATTAACGAATCGGTGCCAACCTGTCTTGACTCGGGAGTTTCGGGCTGAAATCGTGGCGTTTCTGGGAATCGCCAGCCTGAAAATAGGGGGCTGAAAAATGGCATCAGCATTCGGACCGCGCCTGTGGCGGCGCACGACGGCCAGCGTACCTGCGGCGCGCAGCCTTGGCCGACGGATGACCTGGCACGCCGCGACCGCATTGCTGGTCTTTGCCGCATTGCAGATCTGGCTGGTGTCGAGCGCGATTGCGGCGGGTGCGCCGTCGGTGCTGATCGTCTTTGCGCTGATCCTGCTGCTGGCACTCGCCGTCCCGGTGGCGCGCTCGACCGAACGCCATTGGTATCGCCTCAGCCGACAGGCGCTGGCAAGCTGGGGGCTCCACGCCCGCTTTCGCCGCGATGTCCGGCGCCTGTGGGTGGCCGCGCTCACGCTGCCCTTCCTGTGGGTCAGCGGTGCGATGGCCGCTACCGACGCGATCGCCCGGATCAGCGGCTGAACCCCGTTCCCCAGGTTTGACGCTTTGCCCCGCGCCGGTTAGGGCGCGGCGATGCTGACCGTTTCCGAAGCCCTCGACCGCGCGCAGATGATGTGCGACGCCGCGACCAAGGCGGGCGCCGACGCCGCCGACGCGCTTTATTATTGCAACGCCGCCACGTCGGTCTCGATGCGCCTCGGCGCGCTCGAGGATGTCGAGCGGTCGGAGGGGCAGGATATTTCGCTGCGCGTCTTTGTCGGCCAGCGCAGCGCCAGCGTGTCGACCGCCGACATGGATGCGGGCGAACTGACCAAGCTGGTCGCACGCTGCGTCGCGATGGCGCGCGAAGCGCCCGAAGACCCCTATGCCGGGTTGGCTCCTGCCGAACTGCTGTTCAAGGGTCCGGTTCCCGACCTTGACCTGGACGATGGCAGCGAGGCCGATCCCGCCGCGCTGCGCGAAGCCGCGCTGGCGGTCGAAGAAGCGGCGCGCGCGGTCAGCGGCGTGACCAACAGCGAAGGCGGCAGCGCGAGCCACAGCCGCACCCGCTTTGCCCTTGCGACCAGCCACGGTTTTGCGGGCGGTTACGGATCGAGCGGCCACAGCCTGTCGGCGAGCGTCATCGCGGGCGAAGGCGCGGCGATGCAGCGCGATTATGGCTGGCACAGCGCACATCATCTGGCCGACCTTGAAAGCGCCGCGACGATCGGTGCCCG
>JAHCKJ010000121.1 GCA_026125835.1 Sphingopyxis sp. | reverse complement strand
GCCGGACCTAGACCATGTTCTGCACTAAAGCTGCCGCCCCGATCGACGACTGCTTTATAGACGCGCATCCGGATGTCCTGAACCGTGGCTTGGCTGCCCGGTGGACCTTCGCCTGCGGGCCAGACCAGATTGAAGTGGACGCCGCCATCACCGCAATGGCCGAAATCGCAGAGCCGCAACCACGGATAGTCCGCTGCAAACACCTGCATCATGTCGGCGCGGAACGCCGGAAACTCGCCGAGGGGAAGGCTGATATCGAGACCAATCACCTCGCCCTCTTTCCGCAGTGAATTGCTGATCGCATGACGAAGCGCCCAGCCGACGGACGGCGGCACAACCAGCGCATCGACAATTTCAAGGTCGCCCGAAGAGGCAAGCAATTTTTCCGCGGCATCGATCATGATCGCGTCGATATCGATCGCGGAACGGTCGAGACACGACGAAACTTCGAACAGCACGGCATGTTCCGGCATCCCGCCACGGAACGGGTTTTTGATCCCCGGATTATGCCGCAGCGCAACGTCCATCGCGGCTTTCGACATCGATTCGCAGGCCGAAAGAAACTCGCCGAGCAACTGCCGAAGTTGGCCGACCAGCATGGGCAGGCTTGCCAGATCGTCGAGCGCCACCAGCATCATCGCGCTTTGCCTCGGCAACTGGTCGAGCTCCAGCGCAACAGCAGTCACGATGCCCAGCGCGCCCCCGGCCCCGCTGATCAACTGGGTCCAGCACAACCTGCTGTTATCCTTGCGGGTCAAACAAAGACTGGAAATCTGCGTCGCATCGGCGTCTGCCATGACGACCTCAAGCCCCAGGATGTGACGGCGCATATCACCATAGCGAAGCATTCGGCTGCCACCGGTATTGGTGGCCACCATGCCGCCGATGCTCGGATCGGCGCCCAGGTCCACGCCAAGCTGCAAACCGTGCGGTTCCAATTCTTCGTTCAGCTGGGACAGTCGGACTCCCGCCTCGGCTACGACCGCGGCATCGGCCAGCGAAAACCGGCGAATGGCGCGCAGCCGGTGCGTCAACAGAACAACCTGCCGTCCCCTGTCATCGGGAACAGATGCGCCGACAAGCCCGCTGTTTGCACCCTGCGGGACGATGGGCCATCCCGCGTCAACACAATTGCGGACGAGGAACCGAAGCTCTTCGACATTGTGCGGTGCAAACACCGCAAAGGGCCTTCCCGTGGGACAGCGAAGGCCTCTGGCGAACGGTTCCCAATCCTCCGGTGGAACGATCGTCGCCGGATCGACCGAACCGGCGATCCGCAAAAGCAGATCCTGATACTCGTTCATCGGCTGGCTGCTTTCGGCTCGGCAGCGATTTCGGCATGGGCGCGGTGACTGGTCATCGTCTCCCGTCGAGCACTCCATTGTGACATTTTCGATCGCTCAGCCCGCCGGAGCTCGGACCAGATGCACGTTGCTAAGATCAATTTGAGAAGAGCCGCCCGATTGGGCCCCGCGGACGGTCAGCTGGATACGTGCGACGGGGCATGTCGTCGGCACTGCGAAACCGAGCGACCGCGCACCGCGGGCGGCAAAAATATCGGCCGAGGTTGTGAGCGGGGTGACACCGCGCGCGGTCACGCAGCCGACGTCCCAGATTGCGCTCGCGCCGCCGCCGCCCGCCTCGCCGCTGCCCGTATAGCGCAACGCCCAGCGCCCGGCCGACAGCCAGACAAATTTCGTCGCGACCACGCCGCCATAGCCCGATTCCGCCCAACCAGTGATGTTGACCGAACCCGTCTTGTTGCCCGCCGATACCAGTGCTCCGTTGGTCGTATCCTCTCCAACATCCCAAGCGATCGGCGGAGCGCCTTCGACCAGCGCGAAGTCGCGGAACGTCGCAGCGGTGGCAGGCGCTTTGAGGCCGGCGCTCGCCGCGGGAACGTGCATGTAAAGTCGACGAAGCAGGTCAGTCTGGCCGCTGTTGCCGAGTCCCAGCGTCAGGCTACGGACGGCAAGCCTAAGGTCGGCGCTATCCTTCAATCCAGGCAGTTCCAGGATCAGTTGGGCGGTTCCCGACTGCGCATAGGGTTGCGCAGCGGCATAGGCAAAAAATGCGTCGCGCCACGGCACGGAGCCGGCCAGGCTTTGGCCGAGATAGGTCCGGAAATCAGGATAGCGCAATGCTTCAGCCAAAATCGGGAACACCTGTGGCGTGATCTCGGGCTTGGTCCGCAGCGCGCGGTCGATGTGGCTGATTGCCGCTTTATGACGTTTGGCGCGCATCGCCTGATCGGCCAACATCATCTGCCCGCCGACATGACGGCGTGACAACTGCTCGATCAACTGCGCGTATCTCGCGGCCTTCTTCGGCTCATTCGTGCCGTTGGCAATCAAAGCGAAAATATAGATCGCTCCAGGATTGATCGGCGCACGCGCCAAGCTGTTCCGTGCAATGCTGGCCGCGTGCCGCGGACTGGCAACCTCGATCCGCGTCTTGTCGTCCGACAGACCGACCCGAACCAGGTTTAGTTGCGCAACCGGGTCGCGAAACACTGGCAGCACAACCGGACTCGTTCCACTGCTGTCCAGCCCCGAAAGCGCCTGCGAGAAAGCGATGGCTCCCGCCAGCAGCGACGCGGCACCAACAACCGCAATCTTTTTCAATCGCGCCGCGTCGATTTCCAGACGCGACGATGAACGGCCAGTTTTACGCGCCATGGATCATTCGCTTCGCCCGAGGCGAGCAGGCCGAACATCGCCCTCGCCTTCGCCTTCGTTCTCGCGCCCGTCGCCGTAACGATAGGTATAGCTATAGCCATAGTTATAGCCGAAACCGCTGCGGCTCGCCGAATATTTGGTCAGGACAAGACCGAATACGCGAGCCTTCGACGTCCGCAGGCGGCCGATCGCGTCGGAAATCGCACGGATAGCGCCCCGCTCTGCTTCGGCAATAAAGACCACCCCCTCGACGTTGCGAGCGATTAAAGTCGTATCGGCCAAACCCAAGATCGGGGGGGCGTCGATCACGACGTGGTCGAACCGCTTGAGCAATTCCTTGACCAGCATCGCCATGCGCTCGCCGTTGAGCAGGTCCGGCGCGCTCGGCGGGATCGGTCCCGACGGCAGCACGCTCAGGTTGCCGAAATCGAGCGGATGGATCATCGCATCGAGATTGTCGTCACCGGCCAGATAATTGCTGAGCCCGTCAGTGCCTCGTTTGCCAATGCGCTTGTCGATCGTGGGAATACGCATGTCGGCATCGACGACAACCACCTTCTTGCCCGCGCGCGTCAGACCAGCGGCCAGGGCAAGCGCCGAGGTCGATTTGCCTTCGGCCTGCCCGGTACTGGTCAACATGAACAGGCGCGGGACACCGTGGTCGGTCGAGAACGCCAGGTTGGACAGCACAGTGATATAGGCTTCGGACACGAACGATTTCGGATCCGCTACATCTTCGAGCGGTTCGTCGGCCGATGTTTCGGGAATGACCCCCAGCAATGGCACGCCCAGCTTTTGCTCGACAACTGCGGGGTCACGAATGCCCTGATCGATATTCTCGAGCACCAGGACGAGTAGCCCGGCAACGCCCAAGCCGGCGATCGTCGCCAGGATGAGGTTGATCAGAAGGTTAGGCGACGAAGGCGCCGCGGGCGGGACCGCCGTATCGACGATCGACACGTTATTCGCTCCGACGCCCGCAATGCCGATCTCCTTGTAACGCTGCAACAGCGCCTCATAAAGCTGGCGGTTGGTATCGACTTCGCGCTTCAGGATCCCGTACTGAATCCCGTTGCGTTCCTCGGTCGTCAGTTTGTCGATCAAGGAATCGACTTTCGAACGCAGCTCGCTTTCGCGCTGGCGGGCGGCTTCGAATTCACCCGTGGTCGCGCTGCTTACCCGGTTTTGCTCGACACTGATGGCCCGTTCGATCGAGTCAATCTGCTCTTGAATGGCCTGGGCGGGCGGATAGTCGCGTTCGAAGGTCACCAGCAGTGCCGCCAGTTCGCCGTTCAATTGCGCCCGTCGTTCGCGCAACCGCCCGATGGCGGCGTTGTCGACCGATTGCATGTTATCGCGGCGCTTGGCGAGCGCCGCCATATTGGACTGAGCCTTGATGCGATCGACGGTCGCGGCCGCAAGTTGCTGGTTCAGCGCCTCCAGATCGGCGCCGGTCAGCGTCTGGATCGTCTGGTTGTTGCCACCCTCGCCCTGTGCTTGCTTTACCGAGATAATGTTCCGGCTGACGGCATAGTTGACGAGCTGCTGTTCCGATTGATCGAGACGCTGGCGAAGGTCTTCCAGTCGCTTTTCGAGAAATGCCCTTGCTTCGGCGGTCGATGCAAATCGGCGGTCGAGACTGTTCTGGATAAATTCGCTCGCCCAGGTATTGGCGATCTTGGCCGACCAGACCGGATCGGGGTTCGAATATCCAATCGAGACCAGCGCCGAACCACGGAGCGGTTGCACGTCGACATTGCTCTGCACCAGCGCGACCGCGCGTTGTTCGCGGTTTTTCGCTTCGGCCGGTGACAGGCCGACCTGCGCGCCCGTCGCCCCGTCGCCACCGACATCAATCCCGTGAAGCGCGAAAAACTCGTTCGACCGGGCCAGACCCAGCTTGCGAACGACACGTTCGGCCAGAGTGCGCGAGCGGAGCAACTCATATTGTGTCGAGTAAAATTCCTGCGCCTGCCCGGCTCGTTCGCTTTCGAGCCCTTCGACGTTCGTGACGCGCGCCTGCTCGCGCGATATCTCGATCTTTGTTACCGCGGTGTAGATCGGCGTCGCCATGCCCGTCGCGATCGCACCGGCAAGCAGGCTGAGTCCCACAGCGCCGATGACGACGATCCGCCGCCGCCAGAAGATATTCCAGTACTGCAGCAAAATCGGCACCCGGTGCCCATTGCTTTCCGCGTCCGGTTTATCCGGATTCAGCACCTGCTCGAAGCCATTCTGAACGCTAGCGCTTGCCATTAAAAGATCCGATCACCTCTGCAGGAGGGCAACGATAGGCGCGGTCACGAGTGCGCCGGCCTGAACGATGCTCTGGAACAAGCGGCGTCCCTGAGACTCGCCGACGACGACGACGTCATCCGCAAACAAAGGCGGATCGTCGTACGCACCGCGGCGGATCGCGCCGAGGTTGTACAGGGCCACCATCTGCTGGCCATCGACAGTGCGGAAGACGACCACATCGTCCAGCTTTGCATATTCGGTCACGCCCTTTGCCCGGGCGACGAGGCGCATCAGGGTGAGGTCGGACACCGCGGGATAGGGTCCGGGTTCGCGCACACTGCCGTCGACGGTGACCGTTCGGCTGGTGATTTCCATCACGTTGATGCTCACCTGCGGGTTCCGCACATGCGCCTGCTTCAACTTTGCCGCCACTTCGCCTTCGAGCTGCGCAAGCGTCAGGTTGTTGGCTTCGACCCGTCCGGCGAGCGGCAGAGCGAGCTGGCCTGTACCGTCGGTCTCGAATTCGCGTGCCTTCAGCTCCTCGATCCCGAACACGTCGACGAGAAGCCGGTCGCGGGGGCCGACCCGATAGGTGCGATCAGCGGCCTCGGCCGCACTGCCGTCGGGCGCGCGCAAGCTGCTTTCGCTGACGACGGAAATTCCGGGGCTGCCGCCAAGTGCCTTTTGGCCGGCGCAGGCACTGAGTGCCATCAAGAGTGCCGCGGCTAATATTGTTCGGCGCATGAAAACTCCTCGCGACCCCGCCGCATTGAATGTGACGGACGGTCGCAATTATCAGGTGTTATTATAACTGGCTAGAACTAGTAGCGACATCGCCCGTTCCATCCGCAGCGGGGCGATGCAGCGATCTGATGATCCATAGAACGCAGATCGCGACCAGCAACTGAAATGACGGGACGCGCAACGGATAATCCACGATGCTGGCCACAGCACAAAGCAGGACGATCCACAACCCCGTCGCCCCGGCCCGCCAGCGAAAGCTGCGGCGTGCCGTCTCGTCCGCGCGCCAGATCGACAAGGCTGCCCCGGCCCAGGCCAACACGGCCACGATAATCAGGATTGCGCCGAAAATGCCATGCTCGATCAGAATTTCGACAAAATCATTATGGGCGTGGTTGTAATAGCTGGGGGTCAGCAACGCTTCCGGCTCGACAATCTTGAACAGCGGGACGAAAGATCCCGCGCCGGATCCGAACGGGAAATAATCGGTGACCATGCGCCACAGCGTAGGGAGCAAAGCCACGCGATCGATCTCTTGACTTGACATCGACACCAACCGGTCGAACGATGTTGCACGTCCGGCCAGCAGCGACAGACCGAGCAGTCCAACGACCATCGCGGTCCAGATGAACCGGACGTCGATATGCAGCACCCGGACGTCGCGACGGGTCCGCGCGTAGTCGGGGGCGTGATACAGGCAAAGCGCGGCAACGAAGCCGATCGCGCCAAGCACCAGACCGGCCCGGCTGCCCGTCAGTGTGATCAACGGAAAAAGCAGCGCCAGCGCCACGCCGGCGGTGATCTGATAACCGACAAAGGATCGGGCACGACCGCGCCAATGCGACATCCACAATGCGATGAGCGGCATCGCACATGCCAGCAATAGCGCATGATGATTGCGATTGGCCATTAGCCCAACCGCCGAATCACGATTGGTGATACGATAGAAATAGGTCGCGCTTTGGCCGTTTCCGACCAGTTGGAAGATGCCAAAAA
>JAHCKJ010000120.1 GCA_026125835.1 Sphingopyxis sp. | reverse complement strand
GGCGGTGCAGGGGACGATCGCCGAACGGGCGCGCGCCGCCGCCGCGAACACCGCGGCCGCGACCGACACGGCGATGCTGGCCGATGCCCGCTACAAGGGTGGCGTCGACAGTTTCCTCGCCAGCCTCGACGCACAGCGCAGCCTCTATGCCGCGCGGCGCAGCGAGATTGCGACCCAGCTGCTGCTCGTCCAGACGCGCATCGCGCTGTTCCGCGCGCTGGGGGGCGATAGCGGCGCGGGCTCTACCACGCCCTGAACCTCCATCGTCATGCCGGACTTGAGTGGCATTTATCCTCTCAGAACAGGTGAAGAGCTGCTCCCCGGCGAAAGCCGGGGTCCAGGGCGACCAAGAACAGACGTTGCTTTATGACACTCTGGACCCCGGCTTTCGCCGGGGGGCAGATACCTGCTCGAAGGATGTAAAGGCCGACTTGATCCGCGGTCCATGACGACGGCGCTGCATGGATGCCGGATCAAGTCCGGCATGACGACAGGCTGGCAGATCCGACTCATCTTGACATCCCCCCTCGCTCGCGCGCTAATAGAACAAATCAGGAACATATATGCGCGATTCGTCTCAACCTCTCGCCGGGCTGCGCCAGCGTATCGCCCGGCTGGCCGCCAGCGGTGGCCCCGCAACCCAGTCGGCGCAAAGCTGGCTGGCGACGGGGCATGACGCGTTCGACGCGGCGATCGGCGGCGGACTGGCCATCGGGCGCACACATGAATTCTTCGCTGCCGACGCACTCGATGGCGCCAGCGCCGCAGCCTTTGCCGCGCTGGTCGCGCTGCGTACACCGGGGAAGGCACCGCTGCTGTGGCTGCGCACCGTCGACGCCGGACGCCGCACCGGGCATATCTATGCCCCCGGCATCGCCGAGCTTGGCGGTGATCCGGACCGCTTGCTGCTGGTCGAGACCGTCGACTCCAAAATGCTGCTCGCCTGCGCCAATGATGCGGTACGCTGCGCCGGATCGGCGGCGGTGATCGTCGAAAGCTGGGGCAAATTCCCGCTGCTCGACCTGACCGCAGGCCGCCGCCTGGCGCTCGGCGCGCGCGATACAGGGACGACGCTGCTGATGCTGCGCCTGAATGCCGTGCCGACGCCGAGCGTCGCTGAAACGCGCTGGCATGTCGTCGCGGCACCGTCGCGCGAACTCGAAGCCAACGCCCCCGGCGCGCCCGCCTTCGACCTCGAACTGCTGCGCTGGCGCGGCGGGCCTGCCGGAACGCGCTGGCGACTCGATTGGGATAAAGATGAGCAAGCTTTCCGGGACGCGGCGCTATCTGGCGCTGTTCTTCCCTTGGCTGCCCGCCGAACGGTTCACCCGCTCGGCGCCGCAGCCGCCTGACCTCCCGCTCGTCTTTGCCGAGAAGCAGCGCGGCGCGCTGCGGATCGCGAGCGTCGATGCCCGCGCGCAGGCGCTCGGGCTGCGGGTCGGCATGCCGCTCGCCGATGCGCGGGCGCAGGTGCCGGGCCTGGCCATCGTGCCGCACGATCCCGTCCTCGACCATGGCTGGCTCGACCGGCTCGCGCAGGGCTGCGCGCGCTACACCCCGCTCGTCGCGCTCGATGCCCCCGACGGGCTGATCCTCGACATCACCGGCTGCACCCATTTGTTCGAAGGCGAGGCGGGGTTGATCGACGATATTGACCGGCGGCTGACCCGGCTCGGCATGACCTTGCGCCATGCGCTTGGCCCCACCGCCGACGCCGCGCGCGCGCTGGCCCGCTACCAGACGCGGCCCGCCCCCGACGAAGCGAGTGCGATCCGCCGCCTGCCCGTCGCCGCGCTCGAACTCGAAGCCGAAGCCACGACCGCGCTCGTCCGCGCCGGATTGAAGACGATTGGCGACCTCGCGGCGCGACCGATGGCGAATATCGCCGCGCGCTTCGGGGCCGACGCCGCGATGGCGCTGCGCCGCCTGCTCGGCGATGCGCCCAGCCCGCTCGACCCGCGTGTCGCACCGCTGCCGGTCGCCACCGAACGCCGCTTTGCCCAACCTGTCGCGAGCATGCCCCACGCGACCCGCATCCTGGCCGAACTGGTCAGCGAAGCGATCATCGCGCTTGCCGAACGCGGCAAGGGCGGACGCGATTTCCGCGCGACCTTCTTTCGCAGCGACGGGCTGGCGCGCAGCATCGCGGTCGAAACGGGCCATCCAACACGCGACGCGGGGCTGGTGATGCGCCTGTTCGCCGAGCGGATGGATGGCTTGCGCGATCCGCTCGATCCCGGTTTCGGCTTCGACATGATGCGCCTCGCGGTACCGCGCCTCGAAGCGCTTGCCACGAGCCAGCTCAAACTCGAAGGCGGCGCGGTCAAGGATGCCGCGACCGACGAACTTGCCGACCGGCTGGCAACGCGTCTCGGGCGGGGTCGGGTCAGGAAACTCCGTCCCGCCGACACGCATATCCCCGAACAGGCGCAGCTCGAACTGCCCGCGATCGACGCGCCGCCGCCCACGCCCTGGCCCGCCCCCGAACCCGGCGAGCCGCCGCTGCGCCCCTTCTATCTTTTCGATCCACCGCAGGTGATCGAGGTGATCGCCGAGGTGCCCGACGGCCCGCCGCACCGCTTCCGCTGGCGCCGCGCCACCCACGCGATCCGGCGTTACGAGGGGCCCGAACGCATAGCCGCCGAATGGTGGCGCCGCCGCGACAATGGCGGGCTGACGCGCGACTATTACCGCGTCGAGGACGAGCGCGGCCGCCGCTACTGGCTGTTTCGCCACGGACTCTACGACGAAAAACCCGATCCCCGCTGGTATATCCACGGGCTGTTCGCATGAGCGACACGCCCGCCCCCCGACCCGCCTTCGCCGAACTGGTCGCCGCGACCAACTACAGCTTCCTGCGCGGTGCCTCCCACCCGCATGAGATGGTCGCCGAAGCGATCAGGCTCGGCATGGCGGGCATCGGTATTGCCGACCGCAACAGCGTGGCGGGCGTGGTGCGAGCGCTCACCGGGCTGCGCAAGCTGCGCGAGAAGGCCGACGCAGAGGGGGTGGAGCTGCCGCCCTTCAAACTCGTGGTCGGCGCGCGCCTCGTCTTCGACGACGGCACCCCCGACATCATCGCCTATCCGACCACGCGCCATGGCTGGGGCCGCCTGACCCGGATGCTGACCATCGGCAATCGCCGCACCACCAAGGGCGATTGCGTGATGAAGCTCAAGAATCTGCTGACTCATTGCGAGGACATGATCCTGATTGCGATGGCGACGGAAAAGGATGAAATGCCGCTGCACCGCCTCGCCCGGGCGGCCCCCGGGGCGCTGTGGCTGGGCGCGACGATGTCATATGGCGGTGCGGACCGGCGGCGCCTGGCCCGACTTGCCGCATTGGCCGACCGGACCGGCATTCCCCTGCTCGCGACCAATGATGCGCTTTACGCAACGCGCGAGCAACGACCGCTACACGATGTCGTCACCTGCATCCGCGAGGGGACGAACATCAACGACGCCGGCCGCCTGCTGCGCGCCAATGGCGAGCGTCATCTGAAATCGCCCCAAGAGATGCGCCGGCTCTTTCGCTCCTGCCCCCGCGCCGTCGATGAGAGCACCGGAATTCTCGATCGCATCGGCTTTTCGCTCCGCGATCTCGAATATGAATATCCGCACGAGCCGGTTCCCGGAGGCTGGGATCCGCAAAGCTGGCTCGAACATCTGGTGCTCGACGCCGCGAACCGGCTCCACCCCCAGGGATTGCCGCAGCGCTGGCAGGAGGTGCTCGACGAAGAGCTTTCGCTCATCCGCAAATGCAATTTCGCCTGCTATTTCCTGACCGTCCACGACATCGTGAACTATGCCCGCACACAAGACCCGCCGATCCTGTGCCAGGGGCGCGGGTCGGCGGCCAATTCGCTCGTCTGCTATCTGCTCGAAATCACCTCGATCGACCCGATCGCGAACAATCTGCTGTTCACCCGCTTCCTGTCGGAGGAACGGCGCGAGCCGCCCGACATCGACGTCGATTTCGAGCACGAGCGGCGCGAGGAGGTGATGCAATATATCTATCGCCGCTACACGCGGCGGCGCGCGGGCATCGCCGCGACGGTGATCCATTACCGCCCGCGCAGCGCGGTGCGCGAAGCGGGCAAGGCGCTGGGGTTCAGCGAGGATGTCACCGCACGGCTCGCCGACACAAGTTGGGGAAGCTGGGGCAGCGAAATGCCCGTCGAGCGCTTCATCGAAGCCGGGCTCGATCCCGGGCAGGACGACATCGCCCGCCTGCAATGGATCGTCGCGCAACTGCTCACCTTCCCGCGCCACCTGTCGCAGCATGTCGGCGGCTATGTGCTCACCGAGGACCGGCTGGACGAAACGGTACCGATCCACAATGCCGCGATGGCGGACCGCACCTTCATCGAATGGGACAAGGACGACATCGACGAACTGAAACTGATGAAGGTCGATATCCTCGCGCTCGGGATGCTGACCTGCATCCGCAAATGTTTCGACCTGATGCGGCTGCACGAACTCGGTGACCACGACCTCAAGTCGGTCCCGGTGGAAGACCCGGTCGTCTATGACATGCTGCGCAAGGGCGACAGCATCGGCGTGTTCCAGGTCGAAAGCCGCGCGCAGATCAACATGCTGCCCAGACTGCGGCCCAAGGAATTTTACGATCTGGTCATCCAGGTTGCGATCGTCCGGCCGGGTCCGATCGAGGGCGATATGGTCCACCCTTATCTGAAGCGCCGCAATGGCGAAGAGAAGGTCGAGTATCCGTCACCCGCTCCGCCGCACGATCCCGACGAGCTTTATCATTTGCTTCACAGAACATTCGGCGTGCCGTTGTTCCAGGAACAGGCGATGAAACTCGCCATCGTCGCCGCCGAATTTACCCCCGATGAAGCCAATGGCCTGCGCCGCGCCATGGCGACTTTCCGCAATGTCGGAACCATCGATCAATATGAAGAGAAGATGATCGGCGGCATGGTTCGCCGCGGCTACGATCGCGCCTTTGCCGAACGCTGCTACAATCAGATCAAGGGTTTCGGCAGCTACGGCTTTCCCGAGAGCCACGCCCAGTCGTTCGCCAAGCTCGTCTATGTCTCGTCCTGGCTGAAATGCCATCACCCCGCCGTCTTCACCTGCGGCCTGCTCAATTCGCAGCCGATGGGCTTTTACGCCCCCGCGCAGCTGGTGCGCGATGTGCAGGAACATGGGGTCGAGGTGCGCGCGGTCGATGTGAATGCGAGCGATTGGGACAGCAGCCTCGAGCGCAGGGATGACGGCAGTCTCGCGCTGCGGCTCGGCTTTCGGCAGGTCGACGGGTTTCGCGAGGCTTGGGCGGCGCAGATCGCGGCGGCGCGGACCACCTCTTTTGCGAGCATCGAAGAACTCGCCCGCCGTGCCGACCTGCCTTCGCGCGCGCTGCGGCTGCTCGCCGAGGCCGATGCGTACCGGTCGATGGGGCTCGACCGCCGACCGGCACTGTGGGACGCGCGGCGCGTTCGCCAAGGGGTACTGCCGCTGTTCGGTGCCGCCGAAACCGACGAACTTGGCGCCGAAGCCGATGCAGAGCTGCCCCCGACCCCGCTCGTCGAGGAGGTGCTGACCGATTACCAGACGACGCGGCTGTCGCTCAAAGGCCATCCGATGGCGTTTCTGCGCGATGATTTCGCACGCGAAGGGGTGCTGAGTGCGGCGCAGGTCATGGCAGCGAAGAACGGGTCGATAGTCCGCGCCGCGGGGGTGGTGCTGATCCGCCAGCGCCCCGGCAAGGGCAATGCGATCTTCATCACGATCGAGGACGAGGGCGGGGTGGTGAACATCCTCTTATGGGCGCGCCATTTCGAACGCTATCGCCGCGCCGTCATGGCATCGCGGCTGATGCTGGCCGAGGGCGAGGTGCAGCGGAGCAAGGAGGGCGTCATCCACCTGATGGCGACGCGCATCGTCGACCGGACGGCGATGCTCGACACGTTGGGCGACGGGCGCGAGATACGCCCCGACCTCTGCCGCGCCGACGAGGTCGCGCATCCGCAACTGCCGCGCGGCTATGCCGCCAAGCACGGCCACCCGCGCGATGTCCGCATCCTGCCCAAGTCGCGGGATTTTCATTGAAGGGTCGCCGATTGACATCGGCGAACGGCACCAGCCCGCTCCTTCGCGCAAAAAGATGATGCCCCGGCTGTGGGGGCCGGGGCATCGGATCAGGCTATTTAAGGGACCAACCAAATATAGCCTGAAAGTCGTTGGCGGATATTAACGCAGCAGCGCCATCACGCCCTGCTGGCTCTGGTTCGCCTGGGCGAGCATCGCGGTCGATGCCTGCGACAGGATCGACGCCGCAGCCAACTTGGTCGATTCCGCCGAGAAGTCGGTGTCTTCGATCCGCGACTTGGCGGCTGCCAGATTCGTGACAGTCGACGTCAAATTGTCGACAGCCGATTCGAGGCGGTTCTGCTGGGCACCAAGGTTGGCGCGCTGGGTGGCGACCGTCTGGATGCCCGTGTCGAGCAGACCCAGCGCCGTCGCGGCACCGGCAGCCGTCGACAGGTCGACTGCGGCAACGCCCAGACCGGTGGCGGTAAGGTCGCCGATCGCGATGTTGACCGTCTGGCCTGAAGCCGTCCCGGTCTGGATGTCGATGCTGGCGCCGCCCGACAGCAGGTTGGTGCCGTTGAAGGTGGTACGCGTCGCAATGTCACCGATTTGTGAGATCAGCGCGGTGACTTCGGTCTGGATCGCGGCAC
>JAHCKJ010000012.1 GCA_026125835.1 Sphingopyxis sp. | reverse complement strand
CGTCGACGGGGTCGTGCTCGAAGGCCGCGGCACGGTCGATGAGTCAATGGTCACGGGCGAATCGATGCCGGTCACCAAGGAAGCAGGCGCGGCGCTCATCGGCGGCACGATCAACCAGACCGGCGGGCTGCTGATGCGCAGCGAGAAGGTCGGCCGCGACACGATGCTGGCGCGCATCGTTCAGATGGTCGCCGATGCGCAGCGGAGCCGCGCACCGATCCAGCGGCTTGCCGATACGGTTTCGGGCTGGTTCGTACCCAGCGTCATCGTCGTCGCCGTCATCGCCTTCATCATCTGGTCGCTTGTCGGCCCTTCTCCCGCCATGGCCTATGGCCTGATCGCGGCGGTCTCGGTGCTGATCATCGCCTGCCCGTGCGCGCTCGGCCTTGCGACGCCCATGTCGATCATGGTCGGGGTCGGGCGCGGCGCCGAAGCCGGCGTGCTGATCAAGAATGCCGAAGCCCTCGAACGGATGGAGAAGGTCGATACGCTTGTCGTCGACAAGACTGGAACCCTGACCGAAGGCAGGCCCTCGGTCGTGGCGATCGAGGTCGCGGACGGATTTGATGAGACAGACCTCCTCCGGATCGCCGCCAGCCTCGAGCGCAGCAGCGAGCATCCGCTCGCGGCCGCGATCGTCAAGGCCGCCGAAGATCGGGGCCTCGCGCTCGTCGAGCCGTCGGGGGTCGACCAGCCGGTCGGCAAGGGCATCGTCGGGGCGGTCGACGACAAGGCCATCGTCCTCGGCAACGCCGGCTTCCTCGAAGAATATGATGTCGATCCCGGCGCGCTCGGCGAGGCGGCCGACCGGCTGCGTGCGGACGGCGCGACGGCGATCTACATCGCCGTCAACGGGACGGCGGCCGGCGTCATTGCGATCGCCGACCCGGTCAAGGAGACGACGGGTGCAGCGCTCGCGGCACTGCGCGACGCGGGAATCAGCGTCATCATGCTGACCGGCGACAATCGTGTTACCGCCGAGGCGATCGCCCGGCGGCTCGGCATCACCGATGTTGAGGCTGACGTCCTTCCCGACCAGAAGAGCGCCGTCGTGCAGCGGCTGCGCGAGCAGGGGCGGGTGGTCGCGATGGCGGGCGACGGGGTCAATGACGCCCCTGCGCTCGCCGCCGCCGATGTCGGGATCGCGATGGGTTCGGGAACCGACGTCGCCATCGAAAGCGCGGGCGTCACGCTGTTGCGCGGCGACCTTATGGGTATCGTGCGGGCACGGCACCTCAGCCATGCGACGATGGCGAACATCCGCCAGAATCTCTTTTTCGCCTTTGCCTATAATGTCGCGGGCATTCCGGTGGCGGCGGGCGTGCTCTACCCGGTCTTCGGGCTGCTGCTGTCGCCGATCATCGCCGCCGCCGCGATGGCGCTTTCCTCGGTCAGCGTCATCGCCAATTCGCTGCGCCTGCGGTTCGTGAAAATCTGATCAAAGCACTGCCGCAGCCTTTGGGTCGCGGCGATCACAAAAAGGGAGAATGAGGATGAGAGGTTTCACAATGGCGGCAATCGGGCTGGCGCTGGTCATGGCGATTCCCGCCCATGCTGCCGAGGCTCCGGATTATGAAACGGCGACCGCGACGCTGGCGCAATATAAGCAGGCGATCGAGAAGCGAGACCTGTCGGGCGTCGAAGCGCTGTTTGCGCCTGGCGCTCAGATCTTCGAGTCGGGCGGCATCGAGGGCAATTTTGCGCATTACCGCGACCATCATCTCGCGCCCGAGCTCAAGGCTTTCAAATCTTTCGCATTTCGCGACTATAAAGTCGCGGTGCGCGGCGAAGGCGAGGTCGCGATTGCCACAGAGACCTATTCCTACACGATCGTCCTCCCGAACGGCGAGACCATCGCGCGCGACGGCGTCGCGACGAGCGTCCTCAAATGGATGGGCGACAAATGGCAGATCATCAGCCTGCATAGCTCCTCGCGCAAGCCGAAGGCTTGAGCGCGTTGGCGGCGCGGGATACTGTTCGCGCCGCGGTCAGGACCGTGGGTCATAGAAGGTCGGGTTCGGATGTAACCGCGGCGGGCCTGTCGGCGAATAGGCCCGCAGTTCCAGTTTCGAATTGACGCCAAGTTTGACAAGGATCATGCTTCAACCGTGAAACGCTGGCTTTCCTTCCTGCTGCTTTTCGGAGCCGTACTGGGCCTTTTGGGCCAAGAGGCCGCGTTCGCGTCTGCTCCGGCAATCCCGGCGTCCGGCATGACGATCGCAGCGCCAGCGATGAGCGATGAATGCGCGGAAATGATGGGCATCGACAAATCCGGGGACGGCGTGCCCTGCAAGGGCCTGACGTTCGACTGCATCGCCAAGATGGGCTGTGCGCTCCCGCCCATCGTCGTATCGCCGCCAATGATGATAGCGGCAGCGACTCACGTGCCGGGCTTGCTCGATCCGCTTCCGATCCAGCGACTGGATGGCCGGACATTCGGCCCCGAGCCCGATCCACCGCTAATTCTCGGCTGAATTGCGCGACGCGCGCTGGCCCGTTCCGGCGCGCGTTTCCTGCCTTTTCAACTGAGGAATTCAACATGAAACCGTTTTTTGCCGTTGCCGCGTTCGCGGCAGCAACCCTTGCAGCTCCCGTTTTCGCTCAAGAGCAATCGGGCGGCCATTATGAATGGCAGACCCGCCAGGTGCCGGGACCGAACAAGTCCAATACCAACTCGCGATTCCGCGTCTGGGTCAAAGACAAGCCGGGACAGATGGCACATTGCGACTGCGACATGATGAAGGTGAGTCCGGCTGACTGCATGAAGAAAATGTCCGGCGACCATAAGATGCCCCCACAAGGGTGACGGTCTTTCCTCCCCGGCGTACATCCGCCGGGGAGGCATTCGTCCAGTCCACAACAGGGGGACATCATGCGCCTATTCTTTACGGCAGCCTTGCTCGCGCTGCCCACGGCCCTTCACGCCGAGCCGATGACGCTCGACACGGCGCTTGGGCTGGCAGCGACGCGCGCGCCGGAACTGCAAGCTCGCGAAGCCGGCATCGACGCCGCCCAATCGGCGGCGATCGCCGCCGACCGGCTGCCCGACCCGAAACTCAATATCGTCCTGCAGGACTTCCCGGTGACCGGGCCCGATGCGGGCCGGTTCAATCGCGACGATTTCACGATGCAGGTCATCGGCGTCAGCCAGGATTTTCCGAACCCCGCCAAGCGCCGCGCGCGCGCAACGCGCGCGCAGGCCGATATCGGAATCGCCCGCGCCGACGAGGCGGTCACTGCGCAGGACATCAGGCTCGCGACCGCGCTCGCCTGGGTCGATCTCTTCTACGCCAAGAAGCGCCTCAAGGAACTCGACCTGCTCGATACCGGCCTCGAAGACCTTCAAGCGACGGTGACCGCGCGGCTCGCCAGCGGCGCGGCGCGCCCGGCGCACGCGCTCGAGCCCGACCAGCTTCGCGCCGCGATCGCCGATCGCCGCAGCGCGCTCGCCGCCGAGATCGCCCGAGCCCGCGCACAGCTCGCCCGCTTTACCGGCGACCCCGCCGCCGATACGCTCGGCGATTTGCCGCCGCAGATGATCGACGAGCAAGGATTGCGCGCCGGGATCGACGCCCTGCCAAGGCTACGCGCGCTCGACGCCCGCGCGCTCGCGGCCGATGCCGAGACCGGTCTCGCGCGCGCCGACAAGCGCCCCGACTGGAGCGTCAATGCGGCCTATGGGCGGCGCGAACCCAATTTTGGCGACCTCGTCACGGTCGGGGTTACCGTCGACCTGCCCTTCTTCTCGAAGAAACGGCAGGACCCGAAGATTGCCGCGCGCGCCAGCGAAGCGGCGCGCGCGCGGCTCGACCGCGAGGCGGCCAAGCGCGACATCGCGGCGGCGCTCGACGCCGATCTCGCCGATCACCGCATGCATCATGAGCAGCTCGCCAATGCGCGCACGCGGCTCGTGCCGCTCGCGAAGAAGCGCGCCGAGCTCGATCTTGCAAGTTACGCCGCCGGAAAGCTCGACCTCGGGACCGCACTGCTGTCGACCCTCGCGCTCGCCGAGGCCGAAGTCGATGCGCTGGCGCGCGAAGCCGAGGTCGCGCGCGACGCGATCCGGATCAATTATGTTTATGGGGAGGCAGGTCGATGACCGATGCAACATCAGCGGCGCGTTGGCGCGCCGGAATATTGGCCGCGGTGCTGATCGCGGGCGGCGGCGGTTACTGGCTCGGACAGAGCGGCCAGGGCGATGCGCCAACCGAGGCGGCCGGCAGCGGCGGGCGCAAGATCCTCTATTATTATGATCCGATGTTCCCGAACCAGAAGTTCGACAAGCCCGGCAAGTCGCCCTTCATGGATATGCAGCTCGAGCCCAAATATGCCGACGACGGCAGCGGCATCGCACCGGGCGTGTCGGTCGATCCGGCCGCAAGGCAGAGCCTCGGCATAAGGGTGGTCGCGGCCGAAATGGGAAGCCTCGCGGCGACCTTCGACGTCAACGGCAGTATCGATTTCAACCAGCGCGACGTCGCGATCGTCCAGGCGCGCTCGGGCGGTTTCGTTGAGCGCGTCTATCGTCTCGCGCCGGGCGACGTGATCGGGTCCGGCACGCCAATCGCCGACCTGCAATTGCCCGAATGGGGCAGCGCCCAGACCGAATATCTGAGCGTCAAAAAGCTCGGCAAACCCGACCTCACCGCGGCGGCGCGGCTGCGGCTGCGGCTGATGGGCATGCCCGAAGGCGTGATAACCGAGGTCGACCGGACCGGGCGCACCGGCGGCAGACTGACGGTGCGCGCGCCGATCGGCGGGGTTGTCCAGACGCTCAATGCGCGCGCGGGTGTGACGCTCGCCGCCGGCCAGACCCTTGCCGAAATCTCGGGGCTCGGCACGGTATGGCTCAACGCCGCGCTTCCCGAGGCGCAAGCCGGACTCGTAAAGATCGGCCAGCGGGCGAGCGCGACCCTCACCGCCTTTCCCGGCGAAACATTCACCGGCAGGGTCATCGCCATCCTGCCGACCGCATCGGCCGACAGCCGGACGCTGACGGTGCGCGTCGAGCTCGCCAATCGCGGCGGGCGCCTCCGCCCCGGCATGTTCGCGGTGGTCGCGCTCGGCGGCGACGCCAAGCCTGCGCTGCTGGTGCCGAGCGAAGCGGTGATCCGCACCGGCACGCGCAGCATCGTGATGCTCGAAAAGGGCGACGGACGGTACCATCCCGCCGAGGTGGTCGCCGGACGCGAAGGCGGCGGCAAGACCGAGATATTGCAGGGTCTCGCTCCCGGCGAGAAGGTCGTCGCGTCGGGTCAGTTCCTGCTCGATTCCGAAGCGAGCCTGACCGGCCTCACCGTCCGCCCGCTGGAGGCGGCGCAATGATCGCGAAGATCATTCGCGCCTCGGTCGCGGCGCGCGGACTTGTCGTCGCGGCGGCACTGATCCTCACGTTGCTCGGGATCGCCGCGGTACGCACGACGCCGGTCGATGCCCTGCCCGACCTGTCGGACGTCCAGGTCATCATCCGCACGACTTATGCGGGCCAAGCGCCGCGGATCGTCGAGGACCAGGTCACCTACCCGATCACGACGACGATGCTCTCGGTGCCAGGCGCGCGTGTGGTCCGCGGCTATAGCTTCGTCGGCGACAGCTTCGTCTACGTGCTGTTCGACGACGGCACCGATCCCTATTGGGCGCGTAGCCGCGTGCTCGAATATCTGAGCCAGGTGCAAAGCCGTCTCCCCGAGGACGCACGCGCAAGCCTCGGCCCCGACGCGACCGGGGTCGGCTGGATCTATGAATATGCGCTGGTCGACAAGAGCGGCCGCCACGATCTTGCCGAGCTGCGCAGCCTCCAGGACTGGTTCCTGCGCTTCGAACTCAAGTCGGTTCCCGGCGTCGCCGAGGTCGCGAGCATCGGCGGCATGGTGCGCCAGTATCAGATCATCGTCGATCCGCAGAAGCTTGCCGCCTTCGACGTGACCGCAACCGAGGTGGCAGATGCCCTCAAGCGCGCCAACCAGGAGAGCGGCGGCGGCTCCCTCGAACTCGCCGAGGCCGAATATATCGTCCGCGCGAGCGGCTATCTGAAGTCGCTCGACGACTTCCGTTCGGTCCCCGTCCGCACCGCCGGCGGCGGACTCCCGGTGACGGTCGGCGATGTCGCGACGGTCCAGATCGGCCCCGACACAAGGCGCGGCATCGCCGAACTCAATGGCGAGGGCGAAGTTGCGGGCGGCGTGATCGTCATGCGCGAAGGCAAGAATGCCCGCGAGGTCATCGACGGCGTCCGCGCCAAGCTCGCCGAGCTCAAGCGCAGCCTGCCGCCCGGTGTCGAGATCGTCACCACCTATGATCGCTCGGGGCTGATCGACCGCGCGGTCGACAATCTGACCTCGAAGCTCGTCGAGGAGTTCATCATCGTCGGGCTCGTCTGCGCACTGTTCCTCTGGCACGCCCGGTCGGCGCTGGTCGCGATCCTGACCCTCCCGCTCGGCATCCTCATCGCCTTCATCGTCATGCGGCTGCAGGGGCTCAACGCCAATATATTGTCGCTCGGCGGCATCGCGATCGCGGTCGGCGCGATGGTCGATGCGGCCGTGGTGATGATCGAAAATGCCCACAAGCATCTCGAACATTGGGAACGCGATCATCCTGGCGAGGAGCTGAAAGGCGCCGTGCGCTGGCGCGTCATCACCGACGCCGCCGCAGAGGTCGGTCCGGCGCTGTTCCTCAGCCTCCTCATCATCACCTTCTCCTTCTTGCCGATCTTCACGCTCGAAGGCCAGGAAGGGCGGCTCTTCTCGCCGCTCGCCTTCACCAAAACCTATGCGATGGCGGCCGCCGCGATCCTCTCGATCACGCTCATCCCCGTGCTGATGGGCTGGCTGATCCGCGGAAAGATCCCCGCCGAACAGGCCAATCCGGTCAACCGCTGGCTGACCCGCATCTATCGCCCGGCACTCGACTGGGTGCTCGAACGGCCGAAAAAGGCGCTCCTCATCGCCGGCCTCGTCTTCGCCACCAGCCTCTGGCCGATGACCCAGATCGGCGGCGAGTTCATGCCGCAGATGCATGAGGGCGATCTCCTCTACATGCCCTCAGCGCTTCCCGGCATCTCAGCAGCGCGGGCGTCGAGCCTGCTCCAGCAGACCGATCGGCTGATCAAGACGGTGCCAGAGGTCGAAAGCGTGTTCGGCAAGGCCGGCCGCGCCGACAGTGCGACCGACCCCGCGCCCCTCGAGATGTTCGAGACGACGATCCGCTTCAAGCCGAAGGACCAGTGGCGCCCCGGCATGACCGAGGAGAAGCTGATCGAGGAGCTCGATGCGCGGGTCCGGGTTCCCGGGCTCGCCAATTTCTGGATTCCGCCGATCCGCAACCGGATCGACATGCTTGCGACCGGGATCAAAAGCCCGGTCGGCATCAAGGTCGCGGGCTCGGATCTTGCCGAGATCGACCGCACCGCGAAGCGCATCGAGGGCGTAGTCAGGACCGTCCCCGGCGTCGCCTCGGCGCTGGCCGAGCGCCTGACTGGCGGCCGTTATATCGACGTCGACATCGATCGCGCCGCCGCGGCGCGCTATGGTCTCAACGTCGCCGACGTGCAGGCGATCGTCGCGGGCGCGATCGGCGGCGAGACGATCGGCCAGACGGTCGAGGGGCTCGCGCGCTATCCGATCAGCGTCCGCTATCCACGCGAGCTGCGCGACAGCATCGGCAAGCTCGCGGCCCTTCCGATCCTGACGCCGTCGCGCCAGCAGATCACGCTCGGGACGGTGGCGAGCGTCAAGGTCAGCGACGGGCCGCCGATGCTGCGCAGCGAGAATGGCCGCCCGGTGACCTGGATCTATGTCGACAGCCGCGGCCGCGATTTGCAGGGTCTGGTGCACGACATCCAGCGGGCGATCGCGCGCGATGTCGAGCTGCCCCCCGGCGTCAGCATCTCCTACACCGGGCAGTTCGAGTTCCTCGTTCGTGCGACCGAGCGGATGAAGGTGGTCGTGCCGGTCACGCTCGCGATCATCTTCATCCTGCTCTACCTCACCTTCCGCCGCTGGGACGAGGCGCTGCTCATCATGGCGACCTTGCCCTTTGCACTCACCGGCGGGCTCTGGCTGCTCTATCTGCTCGGTTACAACCAGTCGGTCGCGAGCGCGGTCGGGTTCATCGCTCTCGCCGGCGTCGCCGCCGAGTTCGGGGTCGTCATGCTCATCTACCTCAAGCATGCGCTCGCCGATCGCGGCGATGGCGACATATTGGCCGCGGTTCGCGAGGGCGCGCTGCTTCGCGTCCGGCCGAAGGCGATGACCGTCGCGGTGATCCTCGCGGGCCTGTTCCCGATCCTCGTCGGGACCGGCACCGGCTCCGAAGTGATGAGCCGCATCGCCGCGCCGATGATCGGCGGCATGCTGACCGCGCCGCTGCTCTCGATGCTCATCATTCCCGCCGCCTATCTGCTGATGCGCAGGCGCGCGGCCCATCCCGTTCAACCCGAAGGAGAAATGACATGAAGAATTTGACCGCCATCGCACTGGGCATCGCGCTCAGCGCAGGACTTGCCGGCTGCGGCAAGCAGGGCGAAGCGCCGAAGACCGAAGAAAAGGCCGCGATGGCCGATGACGCCGGAACCATGGCGATGCCCGCCGAAACCAAACATGGCAAGGGCACGGCGACCGTGACCGCAATCGATAGCGCGAAGGGACAGGTCACGCTCGATCATGGCGCGATCGCCGAACTCGAATGGCCGCCGATGACGATGGGCTTCGCCGCAAAGCCCGAGCTGCTGAAGGACATCAAGGTCGGCGACAAGGTCGCGTTCGAGCTCGACTGGAACGGCAAGGCCGGGACGATCACCAAGCTCGACAAGGCGCCGTAAGATCCGCCGGCGCGCGCGGCGAAGCCAGTCGTCGCGCGCGCCAGCCCCTTCCTTCCCCGAACCCGGATGCGTCCGGTCGGATCGATCAATCGGTCTGGAGCGCGAGTTCGGTGCCCGCGATCGCCTCGATCACCCGGCATTCGGCGGCCCGGCCGCCCTCGCAGGAGGTCGCGACTTCGGTCAGCGCCGAGCGCAAGGTTTCGAGCCGCGCGATGCGGATGCCGATATCGGCAAGATGCGCGCGCGCGATCGCCGCGGCCGCGCCGCAATCGCGGTCGGGCTGATCCGAAAGCGCCAGCAGCGAGCGGATTTCGGGGATCGAAAAACCGAGCTGCCGGCCGTGGCGGACGAAGGCGAGCCGCCGAAGGTCGGCCGCATCATAGCTTCGCCGTCCCGAAGCGGTGCGCAGGGCTTCGGGCAGCAGCCCGATCTCTTCATAGAAGCGGATGGTGTTGACCTTGGTCCCGGTCTCCCGGGCAAGGTCGCCGATCGCGAGCCGCTTGGTCATATTATGCTTGATCCTCCAGTGACTGGAGGATGTATAGGCGCGCCCTGTACGAAGTTGAAGGCGGCAAAGCGAAGAGCGCGCCGCCACCATGGAGTGAAGACGCGATGGCGGAGGGATCCGAGAGCGGTGACGGCTGCGGATGCACGGGAGACCCGGTGCGCGCGGAAAAGGACCCCGCCTATCGCCGTGCCCTCTGGATCGTGGTTATCCTAAATCTCGGCTTCGGCGCTATCGAGATCGTCGGCGGATTCATCGCCAACAGCCAGGCGCTGAAGGCCGACTCGCTCGACTTCATCGGCGACGGCACGATCACGCTGGCCGGCCTCGTCGCGATCGGCTGGACGGCGCTCGCCCGCACCCGCATCGCTCTTGCCCAAGGCCTGTTCCTGCTGACGCTCGGGCTCGGCGTCATCGGCGTCGCGCTGTGGCGCGCCCTGACAGCGGTTCCGCCCGAAGCCGAGCTGATGGGCGGCATCGGCTTCGTTGCACTGCTCGTCAATCTCACCTCGGCGGCGGTCCTCTCGCGGTTTCGCGAAGGCGACGCCAATGTCCGCGCTGTTTGGCTGTTCAGCCGCAATGACGCGGTCGCTAATGTCGCGGTAATCATCGCTGCGGGCCTCGTCGCATGGACCGGCCAGGCCTGGCCCGACCTTGCAGTCGCCGCCATCATTGCAGCGCTTTTCCTTCATTCAGCCTCTGAGATTCTGCGCAGTGCCCGGACCGAACTGCGCGAATTGTCGACTGTGACCGGGCAATAGGACCGATGCCACCCACTCGCGGCCTTCGCTTCTTGCTGGTCTTGCTTGCCGCCATTGGCAGCCTCGCCGCGCAGGGTGCGCAGGCGCGCAGCGATGCCGATGAAGTCCAGACCGTCTGGCGCCTGCTGGACTATATTGCCGTCGATTATGGCGGGGCCGTCGCGAATGGGGAGGTAACTAGCACAGTCGAATATGCCGAGATGACGGAGTTCGCGGCCACTGTTCGCAAAGGTATCGCCGCTCTCCCGGTATCACCGGCGCGGGCTCGCCTGGTTGCCGAAGCGGGGCAACTCGAAGCGGCGATCGCGTCGAAGACCGAGCCCGGCAAGGTTGCCGGCCAAGCACGCGCACTCGCGGCGGACCTGCTTGCCGCCTATCCGGTGCCTCTCGCCCCGCGCAACGCTCCCGATCCCCGGCGCGGAGCCCAAATCTATCTCGAGAATTGCGCCAGCTGTCACGGGGTACGAGGCGATGGCAACGGACCTCAGGCTAAGGGGCTGGACCCCGCACCCATCGATTTCACCGATGCCGCACGTGCTCGCAAGCGCAGCCTGTTCGCTCTCTACCAGGTCATAGGCCAAGGGCTCGAGGGCACCTCCATGCCCAGCTTTGCCAATTTGCCATCGGACGATCGCTGGGCGGTGGCAGCCTATGCTGGTGGGTTTGCCTTTCGCGACATCGCGGCCGGTCAGAAATTCTGGAACCAGACTCCCGCCGCTCGCGAAATGGTCCCCGACCTGCAGGCCTTGACGAGCCTCAGCCCGGAAGCGCTTGGGCGTATGCTCGACCCCGAGAAGGCTGATGCGCTCACAGCCTATTTGCGCTCCGATCCCAAGGCATTGAGCACCGCCTCGCCCGCAACGCTCGCGGTTGCACGGGCTAAACTGGCGCAAAGCCTGGCCGCCTACCGCAAGGGAAATCGGAGCGAAGCAGCGCGTCTGGCGTTGTCCGCCTATCTTGATGGTTTTGAACCAGTCGAGCCGATTCTGACGACGCGAGATTCGGCCCTTATGGCGCAAATCGAATCCGCGATGTCCGATTACCGCGTCTCCATCACGCGAGGAATGCCGGTCGATGCGGTCGCGGGTAAAGCCGCCGCAGTCGAAGCCCTTTTCACCGACGCAGAAGCCGCTCTGTCTCCAGATGCAGCCAGCGACGCGTCGACCTTTGTCGGGGCGCTGACCATCTTGCTGCGCGAAGGTCTCGAAGCCCTTCTGATCATCGTGGCGATGATCGCCTTCTTGCGAAAAGCTGAACGACCCGACGTCCTGTCCTATGTTCATGGCGGCTGGATCGCCGCCCTGGCGGCCGGCGGCGCAACCTGGGCGGTCGCGACCTATGCGATCTCGATCAGCGGCGCGAACCGCGAGTTGACCGAAGGGTTCGGCTCGCTCTTCGCCGCGGTGGTTCTGGTCTGGGTTGGCATCTGGATGCACGGCAAGTCCCATGCGGAGAGCTGGCAGCGCTATATTCGCGAAGCGATGGGCAAGGCGCTTTCGCGCCGCTCAGCCTGGTTTCTATTCGGGCTCGCCTTCCTGGTGGTCTATCGGGAAGTCTTTGAGACCATCCTGTTTTTCGCGGCGCTTGCCGCGCAAGGAAGCCGCGGCGCAATCGCCGCCGGAGCTGGAACCGCATTGGTAATCCTCGCAGCAATCGCATGGGTCATGCTTCGGTACAGCCGGGTCCTGCCGATCGGGAAATTTTTCGCTTATAGTTCTGCGCTGATCGCGATCCTGGCAGTCATCCTGGCTGGCAAGGGCGCGGGCGCGCTGCAGGAAGCTGGTCTCCTCGGCGTTACGCCGCTCGCCCTTGTTCCCCGGCTCCCGACGCTTGGGGTTTTTCCAACGATGGAATCCCTTTTGCTGCAGTTTTTGTCGTTGACGATTCTCTGGGCTGGTTATCGCTACAACAGCCGAAAGCACCGGCAGAACGAGGCGGCGCATGGATAACGGTGCGGCAATCGTCAGCAAATGCCATCACAAGGAGACGTGTCGGCGTCAGGCATTGCGCGCTCGTAAGGGACTCGATGACTTCGGCAAGACGTCAACGGCCCGAGATTCTGCTTGCCTTTGAAACGGATCGGTTTCGTTTCGCCAAGCAGGCGATGGACCAGCCGTCCGGGTGGCGTGCGCTGGAGCGCGCGCATATCATCGCCCAGCCCTACTTTGCGCCCCATCTGGTCACGGAATGGTGGAGGGCTCTCTTCGCCTTGGTGCTCCGAGATTGGCGCGAGGTGGCGGGTCAGCTTTTCGATGCTCGCCCTGGTCCCCATGGGTTCGCTTACGGGCCGACTGCCTGCGGGAAATAGGGGGCGGGCCCGGGTCAGCGCGTTCTTGCCCATGGCAATTCCATCCGATCTGGCCGCCGCGATGTCATGCGGCGACGATCGGCTTAAGAGCCGGTAAGGGACTTTATGGCTGGTGCAATGATGCGATTGCTGGTGATTGTGGGCGTGCTGCTTTGTACGTTGCAATTCTGCGAGCCCGCGTCCGCCCACACTGCCGATCAAGGCGCCGCCTATTCGCTGGGTCAGGACAGCGATGAGCGACGGCCAAGCGAGCCGGCGAAAAAGGTCGCCCATAGCGGTCACGATCATTGTTGCATTGCATCGGACCAGCACCAAGTCGCCAGCACGGCTCAGCTTGCTCCGGCCAGCGAACCGCCATTTTCAGCGACGGTCGTGCAACGACCGTCGCGGGTGCTGCCTCCCTTGCTCGATCCACCTCTCGCCTGACCCCTTGACGCACTCGCCGCTTTCCCGCGGCGATCTCTCCGATCAATCGAGGATGGATCTTTATGTTCAGGTACGTTGCTGCCCTCGTGGCAGCCACATCGTGCGTCGCAATCGCGCATGCACAGGAGGCCGGCACCGAAAGCCGGCAGATATCAGGCCCGCTCCTGACGCTCGACGAGGCGGTCGCGCTCGCGGGTGGTAGCGCGCCCGCGGCGGAAGCGGCGGCGGCGAATGTCGATGCCGCGAATGCCGCGCGGCGCGTAGCGGGTCTCAGGCCAAACCCCGCTCTCTCGGTCGAAGTCGAGAATTTCGTCGGCACTGGCCCCTATAATGGCGTCAAGGGCGCCGATGTGACGGCCAGCATCGCCATCCCGCTCGAACTCGGCGGCAAGCGGCAAGCCCGGATCGCGGTCGCCGATGCGGCGGCGCTCCGTGCGCAAATCGCACAGGCAATCGCAGAGGCCGACATCCGCTTGCAGGTGACCGAGCTTTATATCCAGGCCTCAGCCGCCGAAGTGCGCGTCGCGATTGCCGAGGACCAATATCGTATTGCCGGGGATACGGCGCGCGCCGCTACCATAAGAGTGCAGGCCGGGCGCGCCTCACCGCTCGAACAGGAACGCGCCGAAGTCGCGCGCCTGACGGCGGAAGCCGAGGCCAAGAAAGCACGCCGGCTCGCCGATGCCGCGCGCGGCAATCTCGCGCGCCGCATCGGCCGCCCGATCGCCGGCCCGCTCGATATCGCGGTGCTCGGCGGACCCGGCGCCGGGACGATGGGGCCACCGCGGCCGACCTCGGCGGCGGGAACGCTCGCGCTGGCGGCGGCCGACGCCGACCTCGCCACCGCCGATGCCGGCGTCGAGCTGGCACGTTCGCAGCGCGTGCCCGATCTCACCGTCGGCCCGGGCATTCGCCGGCTGGAGGCGACCAATGATGTCGCGGCGGTGTTCAGCGTCTCGGTGCCGCTGCCGCTGTTCAACAACGGCCGCGCCGCGGTCGACCAGGCGAATGCCGAACGGCGGCGCGCCGATGCCGAGCGCCGCGTCACCGCGCTCGATGTCGAGCAACAGATCAGCGACGCCGAAGTCGAGGCCGCCAACGCGGCGGCCGCGGCACGCGTGGCCAGCGGCCCCGCTCTGTCCTCCGCGATGGAGGCCGCGCGGATCGCGCGCATCGGCTACCGCGAGGGCAAATTCGGACAGCTCGAACTGCTCGATGCCGAACGGACGCTGACCGAGATGCGCTCCGCGTCGATCGATGCCCTCGCCTCCTATCAACTCGCCAAGGCCCGGTTGGAACGCCTCACGGCTCCCGCGCCGCTCGAAGGAAATTGATCCCATGACCATCACTATAAACCGAAAGCTGCTGCTCGCCACGACGCTGCCGCTGTTCCTCGCCGCCTGCGGTGGCGGCGAGAGTGCCAAGCCCGCCGACGAGCATGGCGAAGAAGAGGCAGGCCATGCCGACGAGGGCAAGATCACCCTCACCAACGAGCAGATCAAGATCGCCGGGATTGCGCTCGGCCGTCCGACCGTCGGCAACGCCGGTGCGCTGCAACTGCCCGCGACGATCGAAGGCGATCCGCAAGGAACGCAGGCCGTGTCGGCGGCGATCGGCGGGCGCGTCGTCGCGCTCAATCGCAATCTCGGGCAGAGCGTCGGGCGCGGACAGACGCTCGCGATCATCGAAAGCCGCGAGGCCGCGCAGCTCCAGGGCGAGGTGCAGGCGACGCGCGCTCGGCTCGCACTCGCCAACTCCAATCTCGCGCGCGAGGAACGGCTGTTCGCACAGCGCGTGTCGCCCGAGCAGGATGTGATTGCGGCACGCACCGCCGCGACCGAAGCCAGGATCGCCTATCAACTCGCACAGCAGCAGGTATCCGCCGCAGGCGGCGGCGGCGGCCAGCTCAACCGGATTGCCATTACCGCGCCGATTTCGGGCCAGGTAATCGCGCGCAGCGTGGTGCTCGGTCAGACGGTCCCCGCCGATGCAGAACTCTATCGCATCGCCAACCTCTCGAGCGTTTCGCTCTCGCTGAACCTCCAGCCCGCCGACGCCGGTCGTATCCGGCCCGGCGCCACCGTCTCGGTAAGCGCACCCGGACGCCAGGCGACCGGCAAGATCAGCTTCGTCTCGCCCGCGCTCGATCCGGCCACGAAGCTCGTGCCCGCAATCGCGATCCTCGACAATCGCGCCGGCCAATGGCGCGTTGGCGAAGCCGTGACCGCCTCGGTCGCGCTGGCTGCGAGCGGCGGCGACGGCTCGATCAGCGTTCCCGCGACCGCGATCCAGACCGTCGAGGGCAAGAGCGTCGTGTTCGTGCGTACCAAGGACGGGTTCGAGGCTGTCCCCGTGGTGCTCGGCGACCGCGCGGGAGCCAATGTCATCGTCCGCTCCGGGCTCAAGGGCACCGAGCAGATCGCCATCACCAACAGCTTTTCGCTCAAGGCCGAGATCGGCAAGGGCGAAGCAGGCGATGAGGACTAAGCCATGATCGCTCGTATCGTTACCTGGGCGGTCGAGAAGCGCTGGCTTGTCGTCCTGCTCACCGCCATCGCCGCCATAATCGGAGCGACAGCATTGTCGCGCCTGCCGATCGACGCGGTTCCCGACATCACCAACAACCAGATCCAGATCAACGTCCGCGCCCCCGCGCTGTCGCCCGAACTCGTCGAGAAGCAGGTCGCCTTCCCGATCGAGACCGCGCTCGCGGGGATCCCCGGCCTCGATCACACAAGGTCGCTGAGCCGCAACGGCTTCGCGCAGGTCACCGCGGTCTTCGACGATTCGACCGACATTTATTTCGCGCGCCAGCAGGTGGGCGAACGCCTCAACGAGGCAACCGAGAATATGCCCGACGGGGTTCGCCCCGAGATGGGGCCGATCGCGACGGGTCTCGGCGACGTCTATATGTGGACGGTCCGCCTCGCGCACCGCAAGGACGATGCGCACAAGGCCGGCGAGCCCGGCCTGCAACCCGACGGCAGCTATGTGACCCCCGAAGGCGAACGGCTCGTCACCGAGGCCGACAAGTCGACCTATCTTCGCACGACGCAGGACTGGATCGTCACGCCGCTCGTCCGGACGGTTCCCGGCGTCGCGGGCGTCGATGCGATCGGCGGCTATTCGAAGCAGTATCTGGTCGTTCCCGACGTGCAGCGCCTCGCCGCGCTCGACCTCAGCCTCACCGAGCTCGCCGAAGCCCTCGAACGGAACAATAGCGCGGTCGGCGGCGGCGTCGTCGAGCGCAATGGCGAAGGGCTCGCCGTTCGTTCGGACGCGCTGGTCCGCGACACCGCCGAGCTGGCGCGCACCGTCGTCGCAACGCGCGCGGGCGTTCCGATCACGCTCGACCAGGTGGCGACGGTCCGCACCGGCCAGGCGGTTCGCATGGGTTCAGCCTCTGAAAATGGCACCGAAGTCGTCGTCGGCACCGCGGTCATGCGCATCGGCGAGAACAGCCGGACGGTCGCGACCGCGGTCGCAGACCGGCTGAAGGAGGTAAACGCCTCGCTGCCGCCCGATGTCGTTATCGAGCCGGCGCTCGATCGTACCAAGCTCGTCAATTCGACGATCTGGACGGTCGGCAAGAACCTGACCGAGGGTGCGCTGCTCGTCATTGTCGTGCTTTTCCTGCTGCTCGGCAATTTCCGCGCGGCGCTGATCGCGGCGCTCGTCATCCCGATCACAATGCTGCTCACCAGCTTCGGCATGCTGCGCGCCGGCGTCTCGGCGAACCTGATGAGCCTCGGCGCACTCGACTTCGGCCTCATCGTCGATGGCGCCGTCATCATCGTCGAGAATGCGCTGCGGCGCATGGCCGACCTCCAGCATCGCCACGGCCGCATCCTGACCGTCCAAGAGCGTCTCGCAACCGTCGCATCGGCGGCGCGCGAGATGGTGCGCCCGTCAGTCTATGGGCAGGCGATCATCATCCTCGTCTATGTGCCGCTGCTCACGCTCAGCGGGGTCGAGGGCAAGACCTTCATCCCGATGGCGCTGACCGTGATCATCGCCCTCGCTTTCGCCTTCATCCTCTCGCTCACCTTCGTCCCCGCCGCGATCGCCATCTGGCTGTCGAAGCGGGTCGAGGAGAAAGAGGGCCGCATCATGAGCTGGCTGAAGCAACGCTACGAGCCCGGTCTCGACCGCGCTATGAGCAAGCCCAAGGTCACGCTCGGCGCGGGCATCGGGGGGTTCCTTGTTGCGATCCTCGCCTTCTTCTCGCTCGGCCAGGTGTTCCTGCCGCAGCTCGACGAGGGCGATCTCCTGATCCAGGCGTTTCGCGTGCCCTCGACGTCCGTCGAACAGAGCCAGGCCATGCAAGTGCCAATCGAGAAAATGCTCGCAAGGCAGCCCGAAGTCGCGATTGTCTTCTCGAAGACCGGCACGGCGGACCTTGCGTCCGATCCGATGCCGCCCAACGCGACCGACAATTTCGTGATCCTCAAGCCTCGGAAAGAATGGCCGGACCCAAGCCTCCCCAAGGCCGAACTCGTCGAGCGGCTGGAGAAGGAACTGAACAAGATCCCGGGCAATGCCTATGAGATCACTCAGCCGATCCAGATGCGCTTCAACGAGCTGATTGCGGGCGTGCGCGGTGACATTGCGATCAAGGTCTATGGCGACGACTTCGACGCGATGAACGCGACCGCGCAGCAAGTCGCCGCAATCTTGCGGAAGACCGAAGGCGCGAGCGACGTGCGCGTCGAAGAGACCGAAGGTCTCTCGATGCTCGACATTCGGGCGAACCGCGACGCGATGGCGCGGCTCGGCGTCAGCGCGCGTGACGTGCAGGATGTCGTCACCGCAACGATCGGCGGCCGCGAGGCCGGCACGATCTTCGAAGGCGACCGGCGCTTCCCGATCGTCATCCGGCTGTCCGACGCGCAGCGCGCTGACCTGTCGGTGCTCGAACAGGTACAGGTCCCGGTGGCGGGCGGCGCCTTCGTGCCGCTGGCGAGCGTCGCCGATATCCGTATCGTCGAGGGACCGAACCAGATCAGCCGCGAAAACGGGAAGAGGCGCGTCGTCGTACAGGCCAATGTCCGCGGGCGTGCCATCTCCGACGTCGTGGCCGATGCAAAGGCCGGCATCGCGAACGATGTTCGCTTGCCCGCCGGCAGCTATCTCGAATGGGGCGGCCAGTTCGAGAACCTCGCCTCCGCACGCGATCGGCTCCAGCTCGTCGTCCCGGCCTGTTTCGTGCTAATTCTGTTGCTGCTCTATGGCGCGCTTCGATCGTCGCGCGATGCGGCG
This sequence comes from Sphingopyxis sp., assembly GCA_026125835.1. Classification (GTDB taxonomy): domain Bacteria; phylum Pseudomonadota; class Alphaproteobacteria; order Sphingomonadales; family Sphingomonadaceae; genus Sphingopyxis. Next base: position 1,921 of record JAHCKJ010000012.1, on the reverse strand, counting down.
ATCGTATTCACGGGCGTGCCGCTGGCACTGATCGGCGGCGTGCTCGCGCTGTTCCTCCGGGGCATGGATTTCTCCATATCGGCGGCGGTCGGGTTCATCGCGCTGTCGGGCATCGCCGTGCTCAACGGGCTCGTGATGGTGTCCTCGATCCAGGAGCTGATGCGCTCGGGCATGGCGCGGGCCGAAGCCGCAAGGCAAGGCGCGCTCATGCGCCTTCGCCCTGTGGTGATGACCGCACTCGTCGCCAGCCTCGGCTTCGTGCCGATGGCACTTGCGACCGGTGCGGGCGCGGAAGTCCAGAAGCCGCTCGCAACTGTGGTGATCGGCGGGCTGATCTCGGCGACCCTGCTGACGCTCTTCGTACTTCCGACCCTCTATGCCCGCTATGGCAGCCGGGAAGCGGACCTGCGGGAAGATCATTTGCAGTACGACGACAGCCTACCTGCGAGCACCCCCTGATGATCAGCACGACAAGACGCGCGGCGCGCAAGGCTGCGGTTCTTTTGGACCGGCGGGCAACCATGCTGCCCGCTGGCGCCCGGGCGCCGATCCTCGACGACTTCGTGAACATGTTGCCACATTGCCTGGTGATTCACATCGTAAGGGATCAGAATTCTAAAAATCTGGATCCAGGTCCAGCCCGGAACGGATGAGGTGCTCGTCACCGGAAGCGCCCAACGAGCCGGGACGAGCAGTGTCGTACACTGCGGGCATCTTCACGCTTCCGCCGACATCGTCGGTGGAAGCGAGTCGATTATCGCAGACGCGCGCTAGACCTGTCCGATTTCCCCGCGCGTTAGACATTTTGGCCCGGTTCGGCGTACCTATACCGGTTTGAACATCGATCTGCTCCGCAACCGCTTGGTTGGAATGAGTGGGAATCGCTGCCGGAGAATATGACAACGTCCTCTTCCGCCTTGGCCGGGCAGCCATTTCCGAAGGGGTCACGCCGTTGGCGTTCCACTCCAGCAATTTTAACGCATTTCAGCCGATCGGAGGGACCGACGCATCCTGCTGCGCGCTTGCGCCCCGATCCGGTAGTTGCGGCACGCTAAGCGCCAATCCTTTCCTAGAGACACCCGTCGGCTCGCCGTCATCATATTACGCCCTTATTACGCGAGACGAAATGCGCCTCGACGTAACGCGGCATATTACGCCGCCCTTTAGCGTAAGTGGCTGAAATTAGCCGGAAAATTGGAGCGGGCGAAGGGATTCGAACCCTCGACCCCAACCTTGGCAAGGTTGTGCTCTACCCCTGAGCTACGCCCGCTCTGGCGGCTGAAACCGGTCGGTTCCAGCGGGTGAGGCGGGCGCTTAGCATCGGGTTTTTGAGTCGGCAACCCCCCTTCATGCTTTTCGCATCTTATCGCGGGCGAAGGGTTGGCATATTGGCCGCAATTCCCACATAGATGGTCCGCCATTTTGAACAGGAGCATGACGCGTGGCCACTTTGGGTCTGAACCCCACCGAGAAGGAAGCCGTCGAAGCGTTCCGCCGCGACGTCGTCGAACCGTCGATGACCAGGCTCGTGATCCTGGATTTCTGGGCCGAATGGTGCGGGCCGTGCAAGCAGCTGACCCCGATTCTGGAAAAGGTCGCCGCCGATTATGCCGACAAGGGCGTCGTGCTGGCGAAGGTCGATGTCGACGCGAATCGCTTCATCGCCGGGCAATTCCAGGTGCAGTCGATCCCGACCGTCTATGCGATTTTCCAGGGCCAGCCCGTCGCCAACCTGACCAACGCGCGCACCGAAAGCCAGCTCAAGTCGATGCTCGACCAGTTGCTCGCGCAGCTGCCGGTCGAAAGCGAAGCGACGGCGCGCGCGGTCGAGATCGCGCCGCTGCTCGAAATGGGTGAAAGCGTGCTGGCCGAAGGCGACGGCCCCCGCGCGGCAAGCATTTTCGGCCAGATCGTCGAGATC
>JAHCKJ010000119.1 GCA_026125835.1 Sphingopyxis sp. | reverse complement strand
CCCCACCCCCCCCCACCCCCGCCTGCGGGGGGGCCACGACGATATCCGCCTGCTTCAAAATATTCGCCGCGCGCTTGTAGCCCCCGAGCAAATTCGCCCCGTCCTCGGTCGCCATGAACGCTTGCAACGCTTTCACGCGCGCGAGCAGGCGAACCAGATCATCCTCGCCGCCGAGCGCGAACACGGAGTCGATCAGATCGTGCCGGACACCGGCTTCGCGCTGCTGGACTTTCAGGCGATCGGCGAAGAAGTCGAGAATTTCATCACGCTCGAAAGTTCGATCGAGAGCGGAGAACAAGCCGCTAGCAACGTCCAAACGCTTTTGAACTTCGCTATTGTCATCCTCGACCAGCTTTACCTCGACCTTCTTTACCTGCACCCATTCCGCACTCTCGATACCCTCGACCGCCGCAGCGGCTTCGGCCACCTTCTGGCGAGCAAAGCTTTGGTTCAACACGTAGTTACCGTGGGTTCCGAAGGTGACTTTGCAGAAGAAAAGAACCTCATCTTCCCAAGCATCGAGAGTTTTCCCGAACGGCAGTCGCACTCCATTGGCTTGCAGGAGCGCCAAGGCTCCGAGGGAGGCCCGGCGTAGAGCAAAAGGATCCTTTGAACCTGTCGGCTTCTGCTGAATGAGGAAGAAACTGAAGATCGTATCCAGCTTATCCGCCAGCGCCACAGCCACCGTCACCGGCGCCGTTGGCACATCATCGCCCTGCCCGACCGGCTTGTAATGGTCGCGGATCGCATCGGCGACCGCGTCGGGCAGGCCTTCGGCACGGGCGTAGTAGCCGCCCATCAGGCCCTGCAATTCGGGGAATTCGCCGACCATTTCGGTGACGAGGTCGGCTTTCGCCAGCTCGGCCGCCTGCTGCGCGAGCGCGGGGTCGCAGTTCGGCACTATGCCTTCGCTCGCCAGCCATTCGGCCAGCTTCGCTACCCGCTCAACCTTATCCGCAACCGTCCCCAGCTTCTCGTGGAACGTAATGCGGTCCAGCTTCTTGGCGTGGTCTGCGAGGCTGGACTTGCGATCTTGTTCCCAGAAGAAGCGCGCATCGGACAGACGCGCCGCCAGCACCTTGCGGTTGCCCGCGACGATCTCCGCCCCTCCATCGACCGCGTCGATGTTCGCGGTGCAGACAAAGCCGTTCGCCAGCTTGCCCGCCGCGTCGTTCACGACGAAATATTTCTGGTTCACCCGTGCCGTCAACTGGATAACCTCGGGCGGCACCTCCAGAAACGCTTCGTCGAAGCGCCCCAGCAGCGGCACCGGCCATTCGGTCAGCCCGGCATTCTCGATCACCAGTCCCTCGTCCGCGACGAGCGTTAGGCCCGCGTCGGCGGCGGCCTTCGCGGCGCCGTCGCGGATGAAGCTCTGCCGTTCCTCATGGTCGACGATGACGTGGCAGGCGCGCAGCTTTTCGGCATAGTCCGACGCCGATCCGATGGTGATCTCGCCCGGGCAGTGGAAGCGGTGGCCGCGCGTCGCACAGCCCGACGCGACCCCGCCAATTTCACACGGGACCAATTCTTCGCCAAAGATCGCAACAATGCCCGACAGCGGGCGGACCCAACGCAGGCTTTCGCTGCTCGCGCTGTCCTTGCCCCAGCGCATCGACTTGGGCCAGGCGAAGGCGCGGACGATCGCGGGGATCGCCTCGGCCAGCACATCCTTGGTTGCGCGACCGGGCTTGTCGATCACCGCGAAATACACGCCGTCGCGCTCCTCAAGCTGATCCTGCGTCAGCCCGGTCTTGCGCAGGAAACCCTCAAGCGCCTGCGGCGGCGCACTGCTGCGCGGGCCTTTGAGTTCCTCGCTGACCGCGGCGGTCGCCTCCGGCAGATCGCGCGCGATCAGCGCAAGGCGGCGCGGCGTCGACCAGATGGTCAGATCGCCCGCCTCGATGCCCGCGGCCGCCATCTGCGCACGAAACAGTTTCTCCAGCTCGGCGCGCGCGCCGGCCTGCATCCGCGCCGGAATTTCCTCGCTGCGCAGTTCGAGAAGGAAGTCGGTCACAGCGCATCCCTCAATAAATAGGGACAGTCCCCATTTAATCGCAAACTGTCCGTGCAGCACATAGCGCGCGCGATAATTAAATAGGGACTGTCCCTATTTATTGAGCCCGCCATCACAGCGTCCACCCCGGATATTTTGCGGTCCAACTGTCGGACTGGCTGTCGATCCACGCCTTGCAGCTGCCCTTCGCGAGGTCGCGGACGCGCGCCATGTAGTTGGCGCGTTCCTGCACGCTGATGACGCCGCGCGCCTGGAGCAGGTTGAAGAGGTGGCTCGCCTCGATCGCCTGGTCATAGGCGGCGAGCGGCACGTTCGCGGCGATCGCGCGCTGGCATTCCGCCTCGGCCGCCTTGAACCCCGCGAACAGGCTGTCCGTGTCGGCGACCTCGAAATTCCATTTCGAGAATTGCCGTTCGTTTTCAAGGAACACGTCACCATAGCTCACCCCCGGCACGTCGCCGACGGGGTCGGAAAAGCGCAGGTCGTATACATTGTCGACATTCTGGATATACATGGCGAGGCGTTCGAGCCCATAGGTCAGCTCGCCCGCGACGGGCTTGCAGTCGAAGCCGCCCATCTGCTGGAAATAGGTGAACTGGGTGACTTCCATCCCGTCGCACCAGACTTCCCAGCCCAGCCCCCACGCGCCGAGTGTCGGGCTTTCCCAGTCATCCTCGACAAAGCGGATATCGTGGAGCAGCGGGTCGATGCCGATCGCGGCGAGGCTTCCCAGATATTGCTCCTGCAGGTCGGCGGGCGACGGCTTCAGGATCACCTGATATTGGTAATAATGCTGGAGCCGGTTCGGGTTCTCGCCATAGCGGCCATCCGTAGGCCGGCGGCTCGGCTGGACATAGGCGACGTTCCACGGCTCTGGCCCCAGGCTGCGCAGCGTTGTCGCGGGGTGGAACGTCCCTGCCCCCACCCGCATGTCATAGGGCTGCAGGATCGCGCAGCCGCGCGCGCTCCAATAATTGTGGAGCGTCAGGATCATGTCCTGAAAGCTGAGCGCTTTCTTTTCCGCCGCGTCGGCCACCTTTTTCCCGTCTTTCGCAGGTGCAACAATGTCCGCCGCCCTTGGCCCAGCGGGGCCGCACGGTCAAGGGACCGGCACGTTCATATTCGCCCCCGATGTCATCCTCGCATTGCAAAATGTAAGGCGTTGTTGACATGGTCAGCGAATCATGTCATTTAGTCAATAACACCTGACATTCGGTCAGGGTCGCATGACGGAATGCCGATGAACAACCGGTTGAAGGTGCTGCGCGCGATGCGGAACTGGAGCCAGGCCGAACTGGCCGACCGGCTCGACGTATCGCGGCAGGCGGTGAATGCGATCGAAACGGGGAAATACGACCCGTCGCTGCCGCTCGCGTTCAAGCTGGCGCGGCTGTTCGACATGCCGATCGAGGACATTTTCGATGACGGTCACGAATGACATGATGATGGACATGGAGCCGCAAGAGCGCCGCGCACCCCGCACCGTCTGGCCGGTCGCCATCGGCCTTGGCACCGTTATGCCGGCGGGCGGCTTTGCCGGATATAACAAGGCTGCGTCCGAAAGCGGCGACGCGGCGATGACGCCCGCGGTCGCGATCGCTTTGTCGGCGATGTGGGTCGTCGGGCTGGCGATCGCGTTGGTCCTCTACCATCGCACCGTCGACGACCATGAACGCCAAGCCTATCATCTCGGCGCGGTCGCAGGCTTTTACGCCTTCATCTTTCCCTGCCCCGTCTGGTGGGTCTTGTGGCGCGCCGATCTGGCACCGCCGGTCGAGGCGATGCCGCTGTTTGCCCTGTCGCTGGTCGCCAACATGACATTCTATTTCTGGTTCAAGTTTCGCTGATCGGATTTGCTCTCCCCTTCCCCGTAAGTTCCGGCCATAAAGGCCAATATTGAAAGGATATTCTCCCGTGAAGAAATGGCTCAAGACCCTTGCCGTCACCTGTGCGGCCATCCCCTTTGCCCAGTGCGCGGTGCTGCCCGGCGGCAATGTCGCCGTCGCCGCCGAGCCCGCTGCCGCCGCGACCGCGACCGCGCCGACCGAGGCCAATCCGGCGCTGTGGGTGGTCAAGGACGAGGACACGACCGTCTATCTGTTCGGAACGGTCCATGTGCTGAAGCCCGGGCTCAGCTGGTTCGACGCGGCGGTCAAGGACGCCTTTGACAAGTCGGACGAGATGGTGCTCGAACTCGTACTGCCCGACGACCAGGCCGCAGCCGCGCAGACGATGATGCCGATGGCCATGGACCGGTCGGGCAAGACCCTGCCCTCGCGCCTGACCGCCGACGAGCTGAAGGCCTATCAGGCGGCGCTGACCGGCCTGGGCCTGCCTGCGAACGCGTTCGACATGTTCAAGCCGTGGCTCCCCGCGATCACCTTGTCGGTGCTGCCGCTGACCAAATATGGCTACGACCCCCAACAGCGCGCGGAAAAGCAACTGACCAAATTTGCCAAGGAAAGCGGCAAGCCGGTTAGCGGGTTCGAAACGCTGGAGGAACAGCTCGGCTTATTCGACGGCTTGCCCGAAATTCAGCAGGTCGCGTTCCTGAACTCGGTGGTCAAGGATCTCGACCGGCTGGGCCCCGCGCTCGACAATCTGGTCGTCCTGTGGGCCAAAGGCGACCCGGACGGGCTGGCCGCCGCGATGAACGAAAGCATGGCGGCGACCCCCGAACTGGCGCAGACCCTGCTTTATGGCCGCAACCAGCGTTGGGCCGACCAGATCAAGGCGCGCATGGAACAGCCCGGCACGGTCTTTGTCGCGGTCGGCGCGGGCCACCTGGCGGGCGAAAAAAGCCTGCAGGATTATCTGGCCGAGCGCGGACTGACCGCGACGCGCGTCGACTATTGACGCCGTCGCCGCACCCGGTCGGTCGATGGGGTCGCCGCCTTGCGGCGGCCCTGTTGCCGTTGCTGCTCGTCGCATGCAAACCCGCCGAACCGCCGCCGCAGGCGCGACCCGCCATGTGGCTGGTGCAGGATGCCGACACGCGCATCTATATATTGGGGACGATGCACGCGCTGCCGCCGCGCACCGAATGGGCGACGGGACCGGTTGCGGACGCCATCGCCGCCGCCGACGAACTGGTGATGGAATTGTCGCCTGCCGAGGTCGAAAAGGCCGGGGACGAATTTAAGCAGCTGGCCCGGCGCAGCGCGCCGCTCGCGATCGCCGACCGGCTGTCGGGCCAGCCGCTGGCGGGTTATCGCGCGCTGGAAGATCGCGGCGCGCGCTGGGACGGCGACAAGCTCGACGACTGGGCGCTGGTCATCCTGATGGGACAGCATGCGGCGCGAAAGGCCGAATTGTCGACCGCCGACGGGGTCGAAACGGGCCTGACCCGCAAATTCAAGGCAGCCGGCAAGCCCGTCGCGGGGCTGGAAACCGCCCAGGGACAATTGATGCTGTTCGAGACGCTGGACGACGCGACCCAGCGTGCCTTGCTGGTCCGCGCGGCAGCCGGCGCCGACAAGGCGCCCGCGGAGGTCGCCAACATGACCGCGGCGTGGCGACGCGGCGACGTGGCGGCGCTGGAGCGGATCGTGAACGAGGACGTCGACGCCGTTCCCGCAGCGCGCAAGGCGCTGATCGCCGACCGCAACCGGCGCTGGAGCGCGTGGGCGGCGCGGCGGATGGACCGGCCCGGAACGGTGCTGATGGCGGTCGGCGCGGGACATATGGTCGGCGACGACGGCGTTCCCGCGCTGTTGGCGGCGAAAGGGTTCGAGGTGCGGCGGGTGCAATAGGGCTGATCGCGGCTTGGGGGTGGGAAGCGGACGGTGCCGATCCTCCCCGTTGGGGGAGGATCGGCTATGTCGACTTCCGGTCGTCAGCGGGCACCGCCCCCTATTTCCCCGCCTTGTCGCTCACCGCCTTGATCACCAGCGCCTTGTCGTCGACCAGATAACGGCGCGCCAGCGCCTGCAATTCTGCGGGGGTTGCGGCTTCGACTTCGGCGATGCCGTTGCGGCTGCGGTCGAGGCGCTCGGCCCGGCTGGTCGCCTTGGCGACATAGTTCAGCCAATAGGCATTTTCGCGGCGCGACTTGGTCATCGCCTCGACCAGCGGCCGCCGCGCGCGGTCGAGCAGGTCGGGGTCGACGGGGGCGTCGCGCAATTCTTTGGTAATCGCGAAGATCGCGGCGCGTGTCGTCGCCAGATCCTTGTAATCGACGTTGCTCGCCGCAAAGAGGTGGCCATAGCCCGGAAATTCGTCCGACAGGCTGGCGGCGGCGCCGGGGCTGTAGCTTTCACCGAGCCGTTCGCGCAGTTCCTCGGTCAGCTTGAGCTGCATCACCCGCACCAGCAAGTTGAGCCGCATCGCCTCTGCCAGATCGCTGTCGTCGCGCGCGGGCCAGTATACGCGCAGTTCCGCCTGTTCGGCCGGTCCCTTGTGGATCAGCGTCCGTTCGCTGCGGTCCCTGGCATATTCGCGGATCCGCGCGTCGGCGCGCGGATCGAACGCGGCGCGGCGTGCGGGCAGCGCACCGAAGGTCGCGGCGATGGCGTCGATCGCCCCCTGTTCGTCGATGTCGCCGACGACCCCGATTTCGATCGCCCCCTTGGCAAAGCTGTCGGCGATCGCCGGTTTGAGTTGCTCCCAGTCGAGCGTCAGCAGCTTGGCGAGCGGCGGCGTCTGCGCGCGCGGATCGTCATTGGCGAGAATACCGCCCGCGTCACGGCCGATTACCGCCGCGGGGGTCGCGTCGTTCGCGGCATATTGCTGCGGCAACACGCGCCGGATGAGC
>JAHCKJ010000118.1 GCA_026125835.1 Sphingopyxis sp. | reverse complement strand
CCTCGACTTCGATTTCGGACAATCCGGTATCGTCGAGCAGCTCGGCGAGCGCGCGGACGTAGCCCGGATCGATGTTGATGCCATGCTCTTTATGGTCACCCATGAGAATGTTCCTGTTGTTGCGGCGTCGGTATGCCGACGCTCTGACCCCGTTTTGATGCGCCCTCTTGTCAGAGACGCGCGGCGGCGTCCAGCGCCAGCGTATAGCTGTTCGCGCCATGGCCTGCAAAATGCGCGGCGGCGGCCATACCGACGTAGCTGATGTGACGGAACGGCTCGCGGCTCATCGGGTCCGACAGATGCACCTCGATCACCGGCACCTTGATCGACTTGATCGCGTCGTGGATCGCGATCGATGTGTGGGTATAGCCGCCCGCATTGAGCAGTACCGCCTTGGCGCCGGAAATATAGGCCTCGTGCAGCCAGTCGATCAGTACGCCCTCATGATTGGTCTGGCGGCATTCGAGCCGCAGGCCGAGCTCGGCCGCCTGCGCCTCCAGCCGCGCATGGATGTCGTTCAGCGTGTCATGGCCGTAGATTTCGGGCTCGCGCGTGCCGAGCAGGTTGAGGTTCGGGCCGGAGAGCACATAGACGGTCGGCTTGTCGGTCAAATACGCGGCCTTTCGGTTGCGGCGAGGTGCGCTCCTCCTATATGGGCTGCTCGGCAAAAGGCAAAGCAAGGCTGGTTTTCGTGATCTCGGTCATCCTCAACGGCGAAGCGCGGCAGGTGCGCGAAGGCAGCATCGCCGACCTTGTTGCGGCGCTAGGCCTCGACGTCAAAAAGGTGGCGGTCGAGCGGAACCGCGAGATCGTGCCGCGCTCGACGCTGGCGGATGTGGCGCTCGCCGAGGGTGATGCGCTGGAAATTGTCCATTTTGTAGGAGGCGGTTGTTGACCGACAGTTGGAGCGTTGCCGGACGGACTTTCACGTCGCGGCTGATTGTCGGGACCGGCAAGTACAAGGATTTCGAGCAGAATGCCGCCGCGGTCGCGGCGTCGGGGGCGGAGATCGTCACCGTCGCGGTGCGCCGGGTCAATGTGTCGGACCCGACCGCGCCGATGCTGACCGACTATATCGACCCCAAGACGATCACCTATCTGCCCAACACCGCGGGCTGCTTCAACGCCGACGATGCAATCCGCACCTTGCGGCTGGCGCGCGAAGCGGGCGGCTGGGATCTGGTGAAGCTGGAAGTGCTGGGCGAAGCCAGGACGCTGTATCCCAACATGCGCGAGACGCTGGAGGCGACCGAGGTGCTGGCCAAGGAAGGGTTTCTGCCGATGGTTTATTGCGTCGACGATCCGATCGCGGCGAGGCAGTTGGAGGACGCGGGCGCGGTCGCGGTGATGCCGCTTGGCGCGCCGATCGGGTCGGGGCTGGGCATCCAGAACCGCGTCACGATCCGTCTGATCGTCGAGGGGGCATCGGTGCCGGTGCTCGTCGATGCGGGGGTCGGCACGGCGAGCGATGCCGCGGTGGCGATGGAACTGGGCTGCGACGGGGTGCTGATGAACACGGCAATCGCGGAAGCCAAAGACCCTGTCCGCATGGCGCGCGCGATGCGTCAGGCGGTAGAGGCGGGGCGCGATGCCTATCTGGCGGGGCGCATGGGGCTGCGCAAATATGCCGATCCGTCGAGCCCGCTGGCGGGGCTCATCTGACACGAAACGCGCTGCGCCCACCCGTTGTTCCCGATTAAAATCCGTTTTTTGACAAACGGTTAATCGCAATGGCCTGCAACTTTTCGGGGCTTCGCCCGTTTGTTGGACAAGAGGTCGAGCGGCCTCTGTCCCCGAGCGAAGGAGAAATATCATGGGTGAACTCACTGAAAAGGCCAAAGGCCTCGCCAACGAAGCCATCGGCAACACCAAGCAGGCGATCGGCAAGGTGACCGGCAACGAAAAGCTGCAAGCCGAAGGCATTGCGCAGGAGCGCAAGGGCGAAGCCCAGAATGTGAAGGGCAAAGTCCAGGGTGCGCTGGGCGACAAGGTCTGACGATCCGATCGCCAGACAAGAAAAAGGCTCCGGGAGACCGGAGCCTTTTTTGTTGAAGCATGATTGCTGGTCGAGCTTGCGTCGCTGCGCCCGCAATGATGCGATCGGTTATTTTCCGCCCGACGCTACCAGATCGACGTCGGTCATACCGCCGTCGCGGCGCGCCATGACGACATAGGCGAGGTCGCCCTTGGTGCCGCCCAGCATATGTTCGTTGCCGTTGACGCGGTGGTCGCTCGAGTAACCGGCGCGCACCGCCATCGTGTGATAATAATCGAGCACGCCCTGAATCGATGCCGCGGTCTGGAAATTGACGACGCGGATGTTGCATTTGCCGCCTGCGATGCCGGCCGCTTCGCGCAACGTCGCGCGCGGATAGACTTTGAAAGCTGTCGGCAGGCGTTCGGCCCACGCGTTGCCATAGGTCAGCTTGCCGTCGCAGGCACCCTTTGCCTGGTCGCGCGCGAGCGCTCCGATCGTGACGGGGCGTTGCTTTGCCTCGCAGCCGTCGCAGCCTGCCTCCATCGGCAGCGCCTTGGGCGCGGCGAGCAGCTTGCCCGCAGCTTGCGCCGCAGCCGCCTCGGCGGCGGTCGCCGCCTTGCCGCCCGACACACCAGGAACGCCGCCGTCGACGGGCTTGTTTCCGGGGCCGACCGCATTGCGATTTGCCTGACCCGCCAGCTTGGGGTCGACCATGATCTTGTCTTCAAGCGCGCCCTTGATCGCCGGGTCGGCATTGGTCAGCCCGTCGTCGAGGGGCGCAAGTTCAGCCTTTGCGTTGGGGTTGTCGCGGCAGCCCGCGAGCGGCGCCGCGACGATCAGCAGACCGGTGACCAGCCATTTTCCGCGCAACATCATCGCTAACACTCCCTTAATCTTTGACCCGGATTGCCCGATCCTGGTTAAAAAGGCGCAAAGAAAATGCGTTAACGGGTAACGCTTTATTAGCCGAAAACTGTGCCGGACAGGGACGCTTTCGGATTGCAGCGGATCAGGCGCGAGGTTTCGACCGCGGCTTGCCGGTGGATCACGGCCTGGCGATAGACCGGGTCGGTGACCATTTCCATGAAGGCGGCGCTGGTCGGATATTCGGCGATGAATATCGCGTCCCAATGTTCGGCGTCGGGGCCGATGACCATCGCCTCCATCGTGCCGCGCCACATGATCCGGCCGCCGACCCGCTGGAATATCGGCCCGCTGTCGGCCCCATAACGGGCATAGGCTTCGGCGCCGGTCAGCGCATTGGCGGCCAGCGGATGATCGGCAGGATAGTTTGCCGCGCGTTTGAAGCGGACAAGGTTCAGCATATGGATGACGGTATCGCGCGGCAGCGCCTTGAATGCGTCGAACCGGGCGCGTTCGGGGTCGATGTGGCGGTCGGTCATGGCCGGAACTCCTTGCGCTTGACCCGCCAGGCATCGGCGCTCTGCACCCACGCGTCGACAGGAGCGTCTTCAAAGGGTGCGGGCAGGCGGGTCGGGCCGCTGTTGGTCGCGCCGAGCCGTGCGGCCAGCGCCTGCGACCGGGTGTTGGCCGGGTCGATGCTGTGCATCAGTTCGGGCCATTTCAGAAATTCGACGGCGAAGTCGCAGGCCGCGACCGATCCTTCGAACGCATAGCCTTTGCCCGCAAATTTGGCGCGCACGCCATAGCCGATCTCGGGCGCGGGCCAGCCGTCGGGTTCCCATGGCCCCAACCGCCCGACCCATTCGCCGGTGGCGCGCTCGATGACCGAGAACATTGAAAAACCGCGGATGTGCCAGGCACCGGCCAACGTACACCATTGCCGCCACGCCGCGGCGCGCGGACAGGTTCCGCCAATGAATTTCATGGTGTCGGGTTCGGCGCACATGTCCGCAAAGCCGTCAAAATCCTCGGCGGCGGGCGGGCGCAGGATGAGGCGCGCGGTGACGAGCAGCGGGCCGTTGAGCATAAATCCTCCCCCATTGTCAGGAAAGGTCGCTTCTGGGCCAAGTCGGGCGGCGGGACAAGTCGAAGCTGTCCGCCAGACATGATGTTGAGGGCGCCGACGACCAGGTCGACGCCCTCTCCATCACGTGTGCGGGCGGAGGGGTCTCGGACCCACACCCGTAACGGGGTCTCTGTCGCTTAACGGCAGCGATATTTGTCGCGGTCGATCTCGCGGCCGAGCAGGGCGCCACCGGCTGCGCCGAGAATGGCGCCCAAGGTTTTGTCACCGCGACCGGCGATTTCATGACCGGCCAGACCACCGACCGCGCCGCCGATCAGCAGGCCGGTCGTGCCGTTGTCCTTGCGGCAGCGATAGCGGCCGTCGCGATCACGCCAGATACGGGTGTTGGCGTTGACACGCTGGTCGCGATAGCGGCGCTTGTCCCGATCATAATAGCTGCTCGACTGGTCGAACTGGTGAAAAGCCGGAGCCCGTTCGGGGGCCGCGATGCCGGCGTGGGCCGGAGCGGTCAGCGCGACGCCGACGGCGGCGCATGCGCCCATCAGGCTTTTGTTCAACGTAAGCATCTTATATCCTTTCCTGGTTTCGCACCTTTGTCCGCCGGGCGGGCCTTGGCGCTTCGAGGAGAAAACGAGCCGGGTCCGCATGGCGTTGCATGAACCCGAGGCAACAAGACGAAGCGAGCCATATCGTCGATGAACTGAAAGGGTCTTGTCGCATCGCCATCGGCGTGCGACAGTCGTGCCATGCTCAACATCGCTTCGCTCGTCATCGGCATTATCGCTTTGATTTTGGCGGTTTTTGCTTTCATCCCTTTGCTCGGATGGGCCAATTGGGTCATCGTTCCCTTCGCGGTCGTCGGGCTGGCGCTCGGCGCGATGTCGGACAAAACGAGCGGCCGCAATCTCAACATCGTCGTCGTCGTGATCGGCATTATCCGCCTGTCGCTCGGCGGCGGCATCATCTGATTTTCCACCGAAAGCCATTGTCCCCCCGATGACCAGCCCCGCCGCTCCAGCGGAAGCGCAACAGCGCGGCCTGCCTTTCGCGCTCGCGGCCTATGGCATCTGGGGCTTTGTCCCGCTGTTCTTCAAACTGCTGGACGATGTGCCGCCGGTCGAGGTGCTGGCGCAGCGGATCGTCTGGTCGCTGCCGTTATGCTTTGTCATCATGGCGTTCCGCCGCCAGATCGGCGAATATCTGGCGGCGCTGAAGGACTGGCGGGTGCTGCGGCTGTTGCTCGCCAGTTCGCTTCTGATCGCGCTCAACTGGCTGGTCTATATCCATGCAGTGTTCACTGACCATGTGCTGGCGGCGAGCCTTGGCTATTATCTCAATCCGCTGGTCAATGTGCTGCTCGGGATGATGTTTCTGGGCGAGAGGCTGTCGCGGTTGCAGGCGGTTGCGGTGGTCATTGCCGCGGTCGGGGTCGCTATCCTGCTCGCGGGCGCGCTGGATACCTTGTGGATCAGCCTGACGCTGGCGCTGAGTTTCGGCACCTATGGACTGCTGCGAAAAATCGTGCCGGTGGGGTCGTTGCCGGGGCTGGCGATCGAGACAACCTTGTTGTTGCCCGTGTCGCTGGCGGCGGCGGGCTATTATATATGGATCGGCGACGGCCTCGGTTTTGCGTCGGGCGCCGAGGTCAGCTGGTTGCTGGCCGCAGCGGGCGTGGTGACCGCGATACCGCTGTTGCTGTTCGCGACGGCGGCGCGGCGGATGAGCTATGCCGCATTGGGGTTCGTGCAATATCTGGCGCCCAGCATTGCGTTCCTGCTGGGCCTGTTCGTGTTCCACGAACCGCTGAAACCCGCGCAGATGTTCTGCTTCCTGCTGATCTGGGCCAGCATCGCGGTGTTCAGTTTCGACATGTGGCGCAAGATGCGCGCCGAGCGGATGGTGGTCTGCGCGTGATCCGGTCACCCCGCGAAGGTGGGGCAACGCGTTAGGTCAGCCGCCAAGCCAGGGTTTCGCCCGCGTGGAATGGCACGACGTCGCCGACCTTGTCCGGCACCAGCGTTTCGCCACGTTCCAGCGTGATCGTGCCGTCATTGAGCGGCAGGCCATAGAAACGCGGCCCATGTACGCTGGCAAATCCTTCGAAATGGTCCAGCGCGTCATCCTGATCGAACGCGGTGATATAGCTCTCCAGTGCATAAGGCGCGTTGAAAATACCCGCGCAGCCGCACGACGCCTCCTTGGTATGCACCGCGTGCGGGGCGCTGTCGGTGCCGAGGAAGAATTTGGGCGAGCCCGAAGTCGCCGCGGCGCGCACCGCGAGCCGGTGATGCTCGCGCTTGGCGACGGGCAGGCAATAGGCGTGCGGGCGAATGCCGCCGACGAGCATCGCGTTGCGGTTGATGTGGAGGTGCTGCGGGGTGATCGTCGCGGCGACATTGGCGGGGGCGCCCGCGACGAACTGCGCGGCTTCGGCGGTGGTGATATGTTCAAAGACGATCTTGAGATCGGGCAGCTGCTTGACCAGCGGGGCGAGCGTGCGGTCGATGAACACCGCCTCGCGGTCGAAGATGTCGACATCATGGTCGGTGACCTCGCCGTGGATCAGCAGCGGCATGCCGATCGCCTGCATCCGTTCCAGCACGCCCATGATGTTGGCGACGTCGGTGACCCCGTGCGCGCTGCCGGTGGTGGCGTGGGCGGGGTAGAGTTTGGCGGCGGTGAATACACCCTCGGCATGGCCGCGCGCGATTTCGTCCGCGTCGGTGGCGTCGGTCAGATAGGCGACGATCAGCGGGGTGAAATCGAGATCGGCAGGCACCGCGGCGTTGATGCGGTCGCGATAGGCGCGGCCTTCCTCGGCGGTGGTCACCGGCGGCGACAGATTGGGCATGA
>JAHCKJ010000117.1 GCA_026125835.1 Sphingopyxis sp. | reverse complement strand
GAAAGCTCAATCCGCCAGCGACAAAATATGCTTTGCCTGCTTGAGGTGCGGAGCATCGACCATCTTGCCGTCGACCTGAAGCACACCGACGCCCGGCTGCGCCGCAAAGGCATCTACGATCGCCTGCGCGCGCGCCACCTCGTCGGCGCCGGGGGTGAAGGCGGCGTTGATCGCGGCGACCTGTGACGGGTGGATCGCCATCATCCCGGTAAAACCGTCGCGCCGCGCGCGGGCGGCATAGGCAGCGAGGCCCGCTTCGTCCTTGATCGCCGGAAACACCGTATCGATCGCGGCCGCCCCCGCGGCGTGCGCGGCGAACAGGGTCAGCGCGCGCGCGACGTTATAGGGTGCGGTGTAGCTGCCGTCGGCCTCGCGGCTTGTTGTGGCGCCAATCGCGGCGGGCAGGTCTTCGGCGCCCCAGGTCAGCCCGAGCAGGCGATCCTTTGCCTCGCGGTAGCTGCCGAGGGTGAAGATCGCCGCGGCGGTTTCGGTGGCGATCGGCAGGATCGGCGGCAGCGATGCATCGGGCCCCGATTCGCTGCGCATTATCGTGTCGAGCTGCGCGATGCTGGGCGCGCCTTCCGCCTTGGGCAGCATGATCGCGTCGGGGCGCGCGGCGATGATCGCGGCGACGTCGGCGGCGGTGAGATGGCCGTCGAGCGGATTGACGCGCACCAGCGTGAAGACTTCGCGTGCGCCGCCCAGATAGTCGGCGATCGAGTGCCGCGCCGCATCCTTGTTCGCGAGTGACACCGAATCCTCAAGATCGAGGATGATCGCATCGGCGCCCGACGCCGCCGCCTTGGCGAAGCGTTCGGGGCGGTCGCCGGGAACGAAAAGGAGTGAACGTAATCGCATGCGCTTACCTATGCCGTTCGTGTCGAGCGAAGTCGAGACACGTGCGGAGTAAAGGGTTCTCGACTTCGCTTGAACCGAACGGGAATCTAAGGTTTCCGGTGGACAAGCGTCGAACGCTCGCACTGGCAGACAAGTTCATCGCGCTGGTTGAGGCAGCGGTGCAGGAAAGTGACGATCCCGGCGTTGGGCCGCGATTTCGATTCCTTGAGGCCAATAACCTCGCTTTCCGCGCGCAGCGTGTCGCCGATGAACACGGGCTTGGGCATCACCAGCTTGTCGTAACCGAGGTTCGCGACAAGCGTGCCGAGCGTCGTGTCGCCGACCGACAGTCCAACCATCAGGCTGAACGTGAAGGTGCCGTTGACGAGGATCTGGCCGAATTCCGAGGCCTTCGCGGCTTCGATGTCTAGGTGCAGCGGCTGCGGGTTGTGCGTCATCACCGTGAACATCAGATTGTCGGTCTCGGTCACGGTGCGGCGAATGTCGTGGGTCAGCGTGTCGCCGATGGTCCATTCGTCGAAAAATTTGCCGGGCATCACTTCTCTCCATAACTCGTCATGCTGAACTTGTTTCAGCATCCATGGCCCGTACCCTCGTCTGGCGCTGCGTCTACTCTGACGTCCGGCCATGGACCCTGAAACAAGTTCAGGGTGACGAGCCTTCAGGCACTGCTCTTCTCGATCCGTACCAGCAACGCCTCGACCTGCACCTGCGCGTCCGCCGAGGCATTGAGTTCCGCCACCACCCCGTCGAACGGCGCGGTCAGGCTGTGCTCCATCTTCATCGCTTCGAGCGTCAGCAGTCTCTGGCCTTTGGAGACCTTGTCGCCCGCCGCGACCTCGACCGCGATGATCTTGCCCGGCATCGGCGACAGGATCGCACCGTCGCCTGCCACGCCCCCGGTGCTCCCCGCGGCGCGCCAAGGGGTGAGCTGCCACACCGAACCGCCCTCGGCGACAAGCATCGCGGGCGCGGGCTCGTCGGTCCCGGGGCCGTGGAGGTCGACCTCGACGCGCTTGCCATCGAGCAGGAAGGGCGCGCTGCGCACGTCCGGTGCGTTGAGACGGAAGCCCGATTGCAGCGAGCGCGGCGTCATCGCCATTGCAGCGTTGGTCAGCGCCTGCGCGGTCGGCACCGGCTCCTCGGCCATCGCGTCGCCGTCGCGACCGATCAACCCGGTATCGACGGTACCCGCGACGAAATCGGGGTGATCGAGGGCGTTGATCAGGAACGCTGAATTGGTTTTCACCGGCCAGATCGCGCTGTCTTCGAGCATCTCGGACAAGAGTTCGCGGGCTTCCTCGCGGTCTTCGCCCCAGGCGATGACCTTGGCGATCATCGGGTCATAGAAGGGCGAGACTTCGGCGCCTTCATAGACGCCGGTGTCGACGCGGCCCATCTGCCCGGGGAGCTGGAAGAGTTCGAGCGTGCCGATCGAGGGCAGGAAGCCCTTGGCGGGGTCTTCGGCATAAAGCCGCGCTTCCATCGCCCAGCCGTTGATGCTTAGCTCGTCTTGCGCCAGCGGGATCGGTTCGCCCGACGCGACGCGCAGCTGCCATTCGACAAGGTCGACGCCGGTGATTTCCTCGGTCACCGGATGCTCGACCTGCAGCCGCGTGTTCATTTCCATGAACCAGATGCGATCGGCGCGCAGGCCTTCGCTGGCGTCGGCGATGAATTCGATCGTCCCCGCGCCGACATAGTCGACCGCCTTCGCGGCGCGCACCGCGGCGGCGCACAGCGCTTCGCGGGTGACCTCGTCCATGCCGGGGGCTGGGGCTTCCTCGATCACCTTCTGGTGGCGGCGCTGCAGCGAGCAGTCGCGTTCGAACAGGTGGACGACATTGCCGTGGGTATCGCCGAACACCTGCACCTCGATATGGCGCGGGGTCAGGATATATTTCTCGATCAGCACATGATCGTTGCCGAACGAGGCCGCGGCCTCGCGCTGGCACGAGGCGAGCGCGTCGGCGAAGTCCGCCGGGCTATCCACCTTGCGCATCCCCTTGCCGCCGCCGCCCGCGACCGCCTTGATGAGGACGGGGTAGCCGATCTGCTCGGCCTGTTCGGCGAGAAAGGCGGGGTCCTGGTTCTCGCCCATATAACCCGGCGTCACCGGCACCCCGGCGTCGGCCATCAGCTTCTTCGCGGCGTCCTTGAGCCCCATCGCGGTGATCGACGACGGCTTCGGCCCGACCCAGACGAGCCCCGCATCGGCGACCGCTTGCGCGAATTCCGCATTCTCCGAGAGGAAGCCGTAGCCCGGATGGATCGCCTCGGCCCCGGTCGCCTTGGCGGCGGCAATGATCTTCTCGCCAACCAGATAGGATTCGCGCGCCGGCGACGGCCCGATGTGCACCGCCTCGTCGGCCTCGTGCACATGCAGCGCCTTGGCATCGGCGTCCGAATAGACCGCGACGGTGCGAATGCCCATCGCGCGCGCGGTGCGGATGATGCGGCAAGCGATTTCGCCGCGATTGGCGATGAGGAGGGACTGGATCATGCGCGATCCTCCCCGGCACGGGGAGGGGGACCATCCGCAGGATGGTGGAGGGGCACAGGCGGTTTGCCTTGCCGTTCGCTGATCTTCATTGCCCGTTCCTTGCAAACTTGGACTATCCGCATCGTCGCGGCCTCTAAATTTGTCATTGTCGCTGCCGCTGGTACGCGCAGCGTTGCAATATGCTGTGATTTCAGAAAGTGTGAACGAGCCGCGTGCTGTTGCGCGGCCTGCTCACCGTCATGTGTTCGTCCATCGACTTCGATCGCCAGTCGAACCGCCGGGCAGTAGAAATCCGGGATGTGAATGCCCGCCGGATGTTGGCGCCTGAACTTGAAACCATTCGGTCGCTGGCGAAGAACGCGCCAAAGCATCGTTTCCGGAAGGGTCATCTCGCTGCGCAGCTTGCGAGCGCGTTTGAGAGTATCGCGAGCGCCGGTGATCACCGAGGGTGCCCCTCCACCATCCTTCGGATGGTCCCCCTCCCCGTGCCGGGGAGGATCGCTGCCTCGCCGCCCATCATCACATCCGGAAAACCCCAAAGCCGCGGTCTTCGACCGGGGCGTTCAGCGTCGCCGCAAAGGCCAGTCCGAGCACGTCGCGCGTCTGCGCGGGGTCGATGATGCCATCGTCCCACAGGCGCGCGGTTGCGTGATAGGGATTGCCCTCATCCTCATATTTCTGGCGGATCGGCGCCTTGAAAGCCTCGGCGTCCTCAGGCGTCCATTTGTCGGCGTCGCGATGGACCGTTGCCAGCACCGACGCGGCCTGTTCGCCGCCCATCACGCTGATCCGCGCATTGGGCCAGGTGAACAGGAAACGCGGTGAGTAAGCGCGGCCGCACATGCCGTAATTGCCCGCGCCGAAACTCCCGCCGATCAGCACGGTGACCTTGGGCACCGTCGCCGTCGCGACCGCAGTCACCAGCTTGGCGCCATGCTTCGCGATGCCCTCGGCCTCATATTTGCCGCCGACCATGAAGCCGCTGATATTCTGCAGGAAGAGGAGGGGGATGCGGCGCTGCTGCGCCAGTTCGATGAAATGCGCACCCTTGACCGCGCTCTCGCTGAACAGCACGCCGTTATTGGCGAGGACCGCGACGGGGATGCCCCAGATGTGCGCGAAGCCACAGACGAGCATGCTGCCGTAACTTGCCTTGAATTCGTGAAATTCGCTGGCATCGACGATGCGCGCAATCACCTCGTGGACGTCATATGGCGCGCGGACGTCGTCGGGGATGATGCCATAGAGTTCCTCGGGATTGTATTTCGGCGGCCGCGGTTCCCTTGATCCGTTTGTCCCGAGCGAAGTCGAGGGACGTGTCTCGACTTCGCTCGACACGAACGGACCCGAAAGATGCGACACAATATCGCGCACGATCGTCAGCGCATGTTCGTCATTCTCGGCGAGATGGTCGACCACGCCCGATTTCTTCGCGTGGAGGTCGCCGCCGCCGAGATCCTCGGCGCTGATCTCCTCGCCCGTCGCCGCCTTCACCAGCGGCGGGCCGGCGAGGAAGATCGTGCCCTGATTGCGCACAATGACGGTTTCATCACTCATCGCGGGGACATACGCGCCGCCCGCGGTGCAGCTGCCCATCACGCACGCGATCTGCGGGATGCGCCTAGCCGACATATTCGCCTGGTTGAAAAAGATACGCCCGAAATGGTCGCGGTCGGGGAACACCTGATCCTGATGCGGCAGGTTCGCGCCGCCGCTGTCGACGAGGTAGATACAGGGCAGCCGGTTCTCAAGCGCGATTTCCTGCGCCCGCAGATGCTTTTTCACGGTCAGCGGATAGTAGGTGCCGCCCTTCACCGTCGCGTCGTTGCACACGATCATGCACTGCCGCCCCGACACGCGCCCGATGCCGCAGATCAGCCCGGCGCCCGGCACTTCGCCGTCGTAAAGGCCGTTGGCGGCCAGCTGACCGATCTCCAGAAACGGCGAACCCGGGTCGAGCAGGCGCTCGACGCGCTCGCGCGGGAGCAGCTTGCCGCGGCTCGTGTGCCGCTCGCGCGACTTTTCGTTACCGCCGAGCGCGGCTTCGGCAACACGCGCGTACAGCTCGTCCTTCAGCGCGCGGTTGTGCGCGGCGCGGGTACGAAATTCGTCGCTGACGGGATCGACATTGGTGCCAAGAACCGGTGCGCTCACTGTAAAGTCTCTCCCTGCGTTTTGTCCGGATCGCCCGGTGTGTCTTTCAGGATCAGGTAACGATAGACGCCGATCGCGGCGACGATCAGCAGCGCGATATTCTGCCAACCGATGCCCCCGCTGTCGGGTTGCAGAAAGCCCCATGTGACCAGCGCGATGCTGGTCACAAAGATCACGAACGCCCAGCCGGTGCGGCGGCGGCCGAGGTTGAGCGACACGATCAGCGCTGCCGGCGTCGATGCGCCAGCACCATAATATTGCAGCCCGTCAAGCAGCGTTTTGTTCACGCCAGCGCACCGAAAATGGCAAAGACGCCCGAAGCGGTCAGGATCGGCCAGCCGATATGCTTTCCGCGCGTATATACGGCGTCGAACAAACCGACTACAGTCCAAACTGCACCAACCAACAGAATCAAATCGCGCGGTGTGCTCGGCCAGATGACGGTCGCAGCCGAAACCAACATCAAAAGCGACGTCGCGTGCCAGGCGAAGCGAAACACCCGGCGCGCGAGGTCGACTGCCATAATGCCCTGATCGAGTTCGAGCAGCGGCTGGATCAGCCGCTTTTCGCCCAGTGCGCCATGCACCAGCGCCGTCGTCGCCATGAAGGCCGCCGCCAGCCAGAGCCAGATCATGCGCGGGCGCCGATCAGTTCGCGGCCGATCAGCATGCGGCGAATCTCGTTCGTGCCCGCGCCGATGTCGAGCAGCTTGGCGTCGCGCCAGTAACGCTCGACCGGCCAGTCCTTGGTATAGCCCGCGCCGCCCAATGCCTGGATCGCTTCGCCCGCGACCTTCACCGCATTCTCGCTCGCGAGCAGGATGCAGCCAGCGGCATCGAAGCGTGTTGTTTGTCCCGCGTCGCACGCCTTCGCGACGTTATAGACATAGGAGCGCGCCGACTGGAGCATGACATACATGTCGGCGACCTTTGCCTGCATCAGCTGGAACGATCCGATCGGCTTGCCGAACTGCTTGCGGTCGCGGACATAGGGAATGACCGTGTCGAGGCAGGCTTGCATGATGCCAAGCTGGAGCCCGGCGAGCACGACGCGCTCATAATCGAGCCCCGACATCAGCACGCCAACGCCGCCATTCTCCGGCCCCATGACCTGTTCTTCGGACACTTCGCAGTCGGTGAAAACGAGCTCGGCGGTCGGCGATCCGCGCATGCCGACCTTGTCGATCTTTTGCCCGATGCTGAACCCCGGCATATCCTTCTCGATCAGGAAGGCGGTGATGCCGCGCGATCCCGCGTCGGGCGAGGTCTTGGCAT
>JAHCKJ010000116.1 GCA_026125835.1 Sphingopyxis sp. | reverse complement strand
AATTAGCGGATGTGTCCTCAAGGTTGGCGATCGTACGCCGCCTGCCGGCCTGATCGCGGTCGTTGAATCGCAGTCATCGCGTGGCCCGGACAGCACGGGCTATCTTTCGCGGTCGTTAGGAGAGGGGCGTTCGCTCTGGTTCGCTCACAACCGCCTTTCGATCATCGACCTGTCGTCCGATGCAAACCAACCGATGGTCAGCCGGAACGAGCGATACAGTCTGGTCTTTAACGGCGCGATCTACAATTATGTTGAACTGCGCGAAGAGTTGGCAGCAGCTGGCTTCGACTTTCGAACCGTTAGCGATACTGAGGTGCTGCTGGCGGCGCTCATCGTCTGGGGCGAAGCTGGACTGGCCCGATTGTACGGCATGTTCACCCTCGCCTTTCATGATCGCGAGACGAACCGGTTGATCCTCGCACGCGATCGTTTCGGCGTGAAACCACTCTATTATCGTCAAAACGGCGACGATATCTGGTTCGCTTCGACCCCTACGGCCATCGCGCGCAACGAACGCTGCGATCCCGATCTGGAATATGTCGGCCGCGGCATCCGGCTCAAATATTACGAGGATGAAACGGGCATTGCACCCTATCTGGGCATTGCTGTGATGCCGCCCGGCCATTACGCTGCGATTGACCTGAGCGCGCACGAAACGCTGGCCCCGCGGCCATATTACGACCTGGATGCCGCATGGCGTGCCGAGCGGCCGCGCCTCGATAGTCTTCCGGTCGGCGACTTGCGCACGGAACTTTTCGAACGCCTGCGCCACGCGACCATGATCCGGCTTCGCGCCGATGTCCCGATTGGTATCTCGCTTTCGTCAGGCGTCGATTCGACCACGGTCGCGGCGTTGTGCGCCGAAGCCGACGTGCTGCCGCTGGGTTTCTGTTTCGGTGACCCGGATGACGACGCCAGCGAAGCACCCAGGGTACGACGTTTCGCCGCCCAGCTGGGGCAGAAAGTACGGTTCATTCCGCAAAAGGCCGGCGCCGATGCTCAACGCTTATTTTGGCGGACGCTACGCGCACAAGGTGCGCCGTTCCCGCACACCAGCCAGATCGCGCAATATGCCGTGTTCGAGGACGCGCGCGCACACGGCATCAAGGTTATGCTCGGCGGGCAGGGAGGCGACGAAGCCTTCATGGGTTATCGGAAATTTTTTCTGTTTCAGGTTCGTCACATGCTGCGAACGCGTGATTGGGCACCCGTTCCATCAGCGGCGTCGAACATCCTGCAAATCCTGCCCGCCGTGGCCTCGCGTGCGTCGCTTTTCTGGCGCGAGCGCGGCCGTTATTCGGCGGAGGGAACCGACGGACTGGGATCGGGGCTCATCCTTCCGTCGCTGACGGCAAGCGCATCTCCCGGTACTGGCTTGGGCAGCGATCCAGCCATTCGGCAGGCGCTCGACGTCACGCGCTACAGCCTGCCGTCATTGCTGCGTTACGAAGATCGCAATTCGATGGGGAACAGCATCGAAAGCCGTCTGCCTTTCCTTGATCATCGGGTTATCGAATTCGGCATCGCGCTGCCGATCGCTCACAAGCTGCGCGGCGGCATGGGCAAATATCTGTTGCGCGACGCGATGCGCGGAAAGGTTCCCGATTGGATCCTGTTCAATCGCGACAAGCGCGGCTTCGACACCCGCCATGCAGACTGGATCGCCAGCGGCATCGGCGATGCGGTTCGTAAGGGACTTGCCATCCACAAGGAAGCGGCCGCGGCCTACCTGCCCGCCGACACCGCGATCAACAGCTATTTCTCCGACCGCGCTCTCACCGCTGTCGCCTCGCGCTTCGCGGAGGCGACAACATTGTTGTGGCTTTTGGACCCCGGGCTTTCGAGCTATCCCGAGAGCTGAGCCGTCGACCAGTCTGCCGCTATCGATTCGATGTGCGCGACATAGTCGCGATAGGTACGGTCCTGATCGAAGGATTCAGCATAGAGCTTGCGAACATTCGCCTGCATAGCCATCACCCGCTCGCGGTCACTGGCGAGCGACTTGACGGTCGCGGCCAGTGCCGCGGGATCGCCGGCCGCAACATTGATTCCCACCTCCCGATCGGTGATCAGCTCGGCAAGGTCGCCAAGGGCGCCGTTCAGGATGGGAATGCCGCACGCCAGATAAGCGAAAGCCTTGTTGTTGAATGCGGGCGACGGAAAATTCATGGGCAATAGCCCGACATCGCTACGCGTTAGGATCGCCCGCATTTGGGCGGGCCTTAGCCACCCGAGTTTGCGTGCGAAGGGAAGCGCCGCGATCCGGCGATCGACCTCGTCGGCATCGACCCCGTCGCCGCCAATCAGCAACCGGACGCCGCCGGCGTCAAAATCCGGATCCCGGGCCAGCCGTTCGAAAGCCTCGATGACCAATAATGGATGCTGTGTGCGATTATAGGTGCCGACGAAGGTGAAAATCGTTTTTCCATCGGCGTCTTCCAAGAGCTGCCGATGGCCCTCGTCCAAGTCGGCGAGCGGCGCTGTTTCGGGCGACGCGCCTTCCATCGTTGAAAGATAGAAAACGCGATCTTTGGCGGTGCGCCCCCGACCCGCCTTGACCAGGCCCCAATCAAGCATCGAATTCATCATCGCAACGAGCGCGGTCGCCCGCCGCATAGCACCGCGCGCGCGCCGGCTTTCGAACAACAGTGCGCCGCGCACCAGCGACTTGAGCGGCGCGGGCGCATAATCGTGAAAGATGTCGGGCCATTTGTCGCGCACGTCGATGAGCGACGGAATGTCGTGCGCCGCGGCAAAGTCCACCATCGCCGCGGCGGTGACATGATCGGGCAGCGAAGCGACGACGACATCGGGCTTGGGCAGATGTTCGGCTTGCCGACGAAAGTCGCGCGACGCCAGCACGTGATCGTAAAGTCGGCGCATCCCGATGTTGCGGCGATAGCCGCACCCCTGCATGAACCGGACCTTCAACCCGTTCGGCGTCACCCAACAGCCATCGATGGCCTCGTCGCGCTCGGTCCGCCACTGTTTGCGGATATGATCAAAGGCCGACGTCCATAATGTCACGCTGTGACCGCGGGCCATCAAGAATCGCGCCAGCAACATCGTGCGCGTGTTTTCCGCGTGATCGAGGCGCTGCCCGATCGTGCTGAGCCAGACTTCCATGCCAGATTCCTAAGTTGATCGGCGTCGCGGGTCCGCCGGCATGATCAACAACAACAGGATCAGCAGGAACCCTCCGTTTGATGTCAGAACAGAATGGACCGCCGTGTTGGCGACGCCAAAGCCGAAAGACACTACTGCCGCGATGCTGACAGGAAGGATGTCTCGATCGACCAGCGAATCGAGTAGCCAGCAGACCACGACCAGCGAAAGCGAAGCAAACGCTACACCGGGTATCCCGAAATTGCCGTAGCCGTCGGCCCAGAAATTGCCGTTCGCGTGATTGCCCTCGATCGAAAAGGACGACCCCACCAATTCCGCGATCGGACGCCCATATTGTGGATCAAAGAAGAAACGACCGAAACTGTCCTGGTAGTTTCCGCGTGCAGCATGTTCGAAGAAGTCGAAATACTGCGCGGTCAAAAAGCCATTGTTGCCGACGAAACGGAAATGGATGATCCAGCTGTAAAGCCCCCCGGACCCGACCAAAAAATCGAACAAAAGCGGCAAAATGGACAGTGCAACCGCCACCGACGCCATGATCCAGCCAAAGGTCCGGATGCCCAGGCCGCGCACCAGCAAGGTCACGCCAGCGGCGAAGATCGGCACGAACAAATGGCTGCGGAACGAGGTTGCGGCAAAGCTTTCGACCGCAATGACCAATCCCAAAATTGTCAGCGCCCAATGACGGCGCAAAATACCATAGACGATGGAGACAGGCGCGAGGGACGCGGCGGTGGCATTGGCGATGTATGGTAGAATGCTTCCGCTCTGATCGGCGATGGTCGCAGCACGGCGATCATAGACCGTCGTGAAATCGAGGCTGTCTATTGTATACTCGCCGAGAAAATACATCGCTACGATGGACGCTACTGCCCCAAGGTAGAGGACGGCCGTATAGGACCGTTCATTGAGGGGCAAGCGCGCGAAGCTCAATGTCGGCAACAGACGACGAAGTTCGAGCAGGGCCTGCGCGCCAAGCAAGGTGGCGTGGACTCCAAACTGCCTCTCGAAACTCGCCGGGATCGCCATCGTCAGATAAACTGTCGATGGAACGAACACGAAGAGATAAACCTGGAAGACAAGGATATCAGACAGTTGTACAAAATGACGGCGAAGCCAGAGCAAAGGCAACACGCTGACCGCGACCGAAAGAACCCGCGAAAATTCGACTGGCGGGTAATATTGGAATCCGGCTCGAACAAAGCCGGTGTTGACGCCAATGACATCGACGAAAATGAAATAGCTCAGCCAGCCGTAGAGGATGATCAAACCGGCAAGTACTGGAAGCGAATTGAGCTTTCCCGACGCTGCCGAGATAAAGCTGCGCCAGCGTTGCCGGGTCTCTGGTCGTCGCGACACCTGGTCGGCATGGGACGCCATGAATATCTCCCTTGGGCACGATCCGATACGGCCGGTGATCACAAAGTCAGCCCGCGCCCATACGCGCAGGCCCCTTGCCAGTCAAATGATGGCAAGGGCGATGAACGGCTATTGACGCCGATCTGCCTCCTGGTTCAGGTTGAAGGATGCACGGATTGAAACTGACCGCAATTGCAGTGGTTTTTGCGCTGCTCGCCGCAAGAGACGGTCCTCCGGCGCCACCTTCGCCACTGCCGGTCGCGATCGCCGAGACCGCAGCTTATCCGAGCAATGCAGCCATGCTCCGCGGCGAATTCGCGCGGTTGCGCCAATCGATCGATATTTCGACCGGCGGGTCCATCTACGCCGCCTATCAAACAGGTCGACCGCTCGCGCGCGCCATCTTCGCTACGGACGATACAGGACTCAAACGCGATCTCGTCGCACACGCCGCGGGATTGATCCGCGGCCTGCCGACCTATGGGTCAATTGCGGAAAGCGCGAGGGAAGACATCTTCGCGGAGGCAGCGGATAGCATATCGCCAAAAGTCCGCGAGGCGCGCGTGGCATTGACCGGTCGCGCCGCCAAATTCGACGGCCTCCCGCTACCCTACGACAAGCGTTTTTACGCCTATCGTATCTTCCCGCTGAAAGACGGTGGCCAAACACAGATCAACACGGGCAACATCCACCAGTTCGGCTATTATCTCTCGACGCTGGTGCGTCTCGGCGCGGCCGACGAGGCAATCACTGGCGATCCCAAAGCGCTGCGCGATCTCCAGACCATCGCGGCCTATCTTTCGCATGATTTTCTCCGCTTCTTCTGGCTTGAGGCGCCCGCCTGGCACTGGTCCGGCGCGTTCGATCGCGGGATGAAGCAACGCGCTCTCGCGCGGCTCGATGGCGACGAAAAGATGCAAAAGCGCACCTTCTTTCGTGGCTTCCTCGATTACGACATGCATGTTATGGCCGTGGCCGCTGACCTCAAGACCGCCGCGCGCCTTCGCTCCGACCTCGTCTCTGCGCGTGATCGTCCGGTCGTCGCCGACGTGAACCGCATCGCTGCGCGGGTGATCGCCGAACGCGTCACCGCTGGCGCCGACGGCACAGATTTTTCCTTTGATCGTGGCATTTGGGACGACAACCCGATCGCCCAATATGGCGGTTGCCAGGATGCCCGCCTGCCGGTTCGTCCTTGCCCGATCAAGGGATATACGATCGACATCAGCCATGCCCAGCGCTGGCCGGCCTGGCTAACCAGCTTTGCCGCCGCGGCATCGACCGATGCAGAGCGTCGGCACCTTGCGGCACTTCGGCTTTCGCTTGCGAAACGCATCGCGAACGACATTCGTTACCGCGACGACCGACCGTTGCTGACGAACTTCCTCGACGGCCGCGACGGCTGGTTCATTACAACGGGCAGCGAAGGCGGTCATGGTGCCCACCCGCCTTCATCACTGACCGGCTGGGCGATGCGCTATGGTGCGCTCGCCGAACTTGCCGACCTCGACCCGCGCATTGCCAAAGCGCAGCAGAACTTCTGCCGGACGATCACCAGCAGCGACCCCCGCGATGTGCGATTTCGCACACTTAACTATGGCGAGCCGGAGGCGCATCCGGCGAACGGCATCCGGCCCCTGCGCGACGAATATGGTGCGGGTAGCCCCTATGCCCACATCTGCCGCATGGTCGAAATCGCGGACGGCCGCTGACCGGTCAACGGTCGTCGATGGAACCCGGACGCCAGAGCGCGAAGGCGATCAACGGGATATACAGGGCATAAGCGGTCGCGCAGACGAGCGACAGGTCGCGCACGAAAGGAAGCACGCCGCCTCCGCTTGCGGCGCCCTGATAGGCCAGTTGCAGTGCCAGGAGGCCGCCGACAAATGCAACATCGAACAGCAGTTTCAAGCCGGGTCGGTGGGTGACGATCAGAATCTGGCTGAGTGCGGCGACGGGAAGCATCAGCGCGGCCCAAGGCGCGCACAGCGCCGCCATCTGTCCGGCAATCTGCCACTTGTCGCCGAAAATCAGTACGAACAGCCATTCGCCAAGGAACCACAACAGCACACCGGCCGTCGCGCCCCCGGCGAGTCCCAGAACGCTTGCACGCGCAGCGAACCGGCGGCCCGCGTCGCGGTCCTGCCGGTAGAGCGTCCCGAAATGACCGACAAATGTGTCGCCGATCGCGCGCTGAACGATCGCCACCGGCCCCATCAGCATCGTCAGCATCAGGCTGAACTGTCCACCGGCTCCGGCACCGAAAAGCGCGGTTACCATCAGCACCGGCATCCCTACCGCGATCG
>JAHCKJ010000115.1 GCA_026125835.1 Sphingopyxis sp. | reverse complement strand
GGTTGGGTCCAGCGCAACCCCGGCCACGGTCACCCGCTGCGCCCGGAATATATATTGACCATAGCGGGCAAGGCCGCCGCCGCGCGCGCCGCAACGATCGCCGAAGCGCAAGGCGCGATCGGCCTGCCGCCCGGCGCGACGACACGGTGGAGCCTCCCGCTGGTCGCCGGGATCAGCGCGGGACACGATCGCTTCAACGCACTGTCGCGGCTGCTCGCCCCTGCGACCCCGCGCGCCCTGTCGCAGGGACTCGCGGCGCTCGGCGAGCAGGGGTTGGTGCGGCGCGAACTTCTGGATCTGCGGCCGCCGGCAAGCCGCTACGCCCTGACCGGCAACGGAAAATTGCTGGCGGCTGCGGCGAGCGGCTAAGTCGTTGCCACAGTCCCGGGCGTACGCCCGCCTTGTGGACAACTCCGGGGATAACCCCGCGATAATCCTGTGGATCAGCTGTTCAAACTGCGCCGGATCGCGGCGATTTCGGCGTCGAGTTCGCTGTCGGCGACGCGCAATGCCTCGACCGTGCGCACCGCGTGAATTACCGTACTATGGTCGCGGCCGCCAAAGCGGCGCCCGATTTCGGGATAGGAACGCGGGGTGAGTTCCTTGGCGAGATACATCGCGACCTGGCGCGGGCGCGCGACGGCGCGGACGCGGCGCTTTGACGCCATTTCGCTCTTGTCGAGCCGGTAATGCGCGCACACCGCGCGCTGGATCTCGTCGATCGTGATCCGCGGGCGCGCGCTGCGGACATTTTCGGCGAGACGGTCTTCGGCAAGCCGGAGGTCGACCGTCGTCCCGGTCAGCGCGGCATAGGCGAGCAGCTTGTTCAGCGCGCCCTCGAGCTCGCGGATATTGCGGGTGAAATGCTTGACCAGATAGGCGACGACATCGCCCGGAACCTCGACCATCGGCATCGCCGCCAGCCGCTGGCGGATGATGCGTTCGCGCAGATCGTCCTCGGGCGCCTCGATATCGGCGACGAGGCCGCCCGACAGGCGCGACAGCAGCCGCGCCTCGACCCCGTCGAGCATCGCGGGCGGACGGTCGGCGGTGACCACCAGCCGCCGCTGCGCGGTCATCAGATCGTCGATCGTGTGAAGCAATTCTTCCTGCGTCGAATTCTTGCCGATAACGAATTGGAGGTCGTCGAGCAGCAGCAGGTCTGCGGCGCGCAGCCGCGCCTTGAACGCCATCATGTCGCCGCCGCGCATCGCGCCGACAAACTCGAGCATGAATTTCTCCGCCGACATCAGGATGATGGTCGCGGTCGGATGCGCGCGCGCATAATCCTGCGCGATCGCCTGCAAGAGGTGCGTCTTGCCCTGGCCGGTGCCCGAGCAGAGATAGAGCGGGTTGAACTGCGGCGCTTCGACCATCGCCATGCGGCGCGCGGCGTTGGCGGCGAGAATGTTCGAGCGCGCGATCACGAAACGGTCGAACGACAGCCGCGGGTCGAAACCGAGCAGCGCCGGATTGGCGGCCGGTTGCGCCGCCGGCGTGTCGAACGCGGGCAGCGGCGGGCTGGCGAGCGCCGCGGCGCGCTCGCTCGTGGCCGCGCCGCCGCGCACGGTGACGCTGCGCACCGAAGGAAGATGCTGGCGCCACGCCAGTTCGAGGCGGTCGCCGAAGCGTTCGTTGATCCAGTTGGCCGAAAAACGGCTGGCGGTTTCGAGCGTGACGACGCCCGACAGCGTGCAAAAATCGGCAAAGCGAACGGGTTTCAGCCAATGGTCGAAGGTGCGGACGCCGAGGTCGCGGCGCAGCCCTTCGGCGACACGCGGCCACAGCGTCGCGGCATCGCCGCTCATCGCCCTGTCGCCTGCGCCATATCCATCCCGATTCCCGCTTTCCGCCACGCCGCACTGCCCCCTGATCCCCCGGCCCTCGGAATCCCCGCGCGGCCGCGTCACACGCCGATCCGGCCCGCGCAGCAGGCGCAAGCGTCCTTCCCGGACCGATCGGCCCGACAAAGCGTGAATCATGTCGATGTGGCGGCCGCCAGCGAAGGCCGACGACCCCCTTGTCTAGTCAGGGCGCGCCGAGTCGATCAAGGGGCAGCGATGTAAAAATACTGAAATAAAAATCTTGACTCGCCGGGGTCGCCGGATTTGCGTCAAATCACATTTTTATGATTATTTTACAATGATTTGGTGATGCCCTGCGCGGGCGTGGTAAACGAATCGCCGTAAATCCGTCACTTACCGCGATGCAACACAATTGCCATCGTGGCGTCACAATCGCGGGCACAAAAAAAGACCCGTCGGCAGCGCGCCGCGGGTCTTTTTTGTTCCTATTCAGGACAGCGGAATCAGGCGAGCTGGTTCACGCTCTTGGTCAGGCGCGAAAATTTGCGCGCGACGGTGTTCTTGTGCAGCACGCCCTTGGCAACGCCGCGCGCCATTTCCGGCTGGGCGGCCTTCAGCGCCGTGGCAGCAGCATCCTTGTCACCCGCGACGATCGCGTTCTCGACCTTCTTCACCAGCGTGCGGATGCGCGAAACGCGATTTTTGTTCACAATGGTGCGCGCGGTGTTGCGGCGGATGCGCTTTTTTGCCTGCGGCGTATTGGCCATAAATTCCTCGGTTTCCAAACGGTCTAAGTCAGTCGGAGCGCAGCGTCACCGGAGCAGCCGAATCGCGCGAAACGAGCGAATCAATGTCCGGATACGGCCGGTTCCGGAACACCGGACCCTGCTCGAAGGGTGCGCCCATAGCCAGACAGCCCCCGCAGGTCAACCGCATTTCCGCCAAATCCGCCCGATTACCGCTGGCATTTGGGGCAATAGAAGGTCGAGCGGCCACTCTGGACGATGCGCGCGATGTTGCCGCCGCATTCGCAGCCTTCGCCCTCGCGGCCATAGACACGCCAGTCCTTCGCGAAATAGCCGAGTTCGCCATCGGGCTGCTTATAGTCGCGCAGCGTCGAGCCGCCCGCCGCGATCGACGCCTCGAGCACCGCCTTGATCGCGGGGACCAGCGCCGCGAGTTTGGCGCGCGAAACGTCGGCAGCGGGCTTGGCCGGGTGGATGCGCGCCATGTTGAGCGCCTCGCACACATAGATATTGCCCAGCCCCGCGACGATCGTCTGGTCGAGCAGCATCGCCTTGACCGGCGCGCGGCGCCCCGCGAGCATCCGCGCCAGATACGCGGCGTCGAAGGCATCGGACAAGGGTTCAGGACCGAGGTTGACGAAGGCGGGAAAGCCGGTGAACGGATCGCCCGCAACGAGGTCGACCGACCCGAAGCGGCGCGGATCGTGGAGCATCAGCCGCTGCCCCGCCGCGGTGTCGATCAGCAGATGGTCGTGCTTGCCGGGTTCGCCCGCGCCGATCCGCCAACTGCCCGACATGCCAAGGTGAAAGATCATATGGTCGCCGCGGTCGGTCGCGATGATGCCATATTTGGCGCGGCGCGACAGGCCGGTGACGATCGATCCGGTCAGCCGCTGCGCCAGATCGACCGGGAACGGCCGGCGCAGGTCGGGGCGCAGCGTCGAGACGCGCACCAGCCGCTGGCCGCTGAGGTGCGGCGCGAGGCCGCGGACGGTGGTTTCAACCTCGGGAAGTTCGGGCATATCGCGCATCCGGCTACGCGCCATTTGCTTGCGCTTCAACCCTTGGCTAAAGGCCGGTCAGACTTCGCTTCTCCCCCGCAAAGGCGCCGCCACGATGACCACCCCCGATACCGTCAGCTTTGGCTATGAACAGGTTCCGGCGACCGAGAAAACCGCCAGGGTCGGCGAGGTGTTCAGCCGCGTCGCGCGCAAATATGACATCATGAACGACGCGATGTCGGGCGGGATGCACCGGCTGTGGAAAGACCGCTTCGTCCGCCGGGTGAAACCGCGCGCGGGCGAGGCGATCCTCGACATGGCCGGCGGCACCGGCGACATCGCGTTTCGCATGGAGCCGTCGGGCGCCAGCATTACGGTGGCCGACATCAACCCCGACATGCTGGGCGTTGGCATGGAACGCGCCGCCGAGCGCGGCATCGATTCGCTGGTGTGGTCCGAACAAAATGCCGAGACGCTGTCGTTCCCCGACCAGTTTTTCGACGCCTATACGATCGCCTTCGGCATCCGCAACGTCACCGACATCCCCGCGGCGCTGGCCGAAGCGCACCGCGTGCTGCGCTATGGCGGGCGTTTCTTCTGCCTGGAGTTTTCGACCAACGAATGGCCGGGTTTCGCGCAAGCCTATGACGCTTATTCGCACCACCTCGTCCCCAAGCTCGGCAAGCTGATCGCCGACGACGAGGACAGCTATCGTTATCTGATCGAATCGATCCGCCGTTTCCCGCCGATGCCCGAATTTGCCCGGATGATCGGCGCGGCAGGATTTACGTCGGTGAAGGTCGAACCGATCCTCGGCGGACTGGTCGCAATCCACAGCGGGTGGAAGGCTTGACCCGTCCCGTCACCCATATCCTGCGCCTGCTGAAATGGGGCCGCATCCTCGCGCGCCATGGGGCGCTGCGCGGGATCGAGACCGCGCCGCAGACCCCGCCGGGGGTCAAGCGGCTGTGCCGCATCGCGCGCTTCGGGACCGTCCAGCCGAAAATCCCCGACTATGCCGCCGCGTTTCAGGCAATCGGCCCCGCCGCGGTCAAGCTGGGCCAGACGCTCGCGACCCGTCCCGATCTGGTCGGCGAGGATGCCGCGCGCAACCTGCTCAGCCTGCAGGACGCGCTGCCTCCAGTCGCGTTCGAGCGGATTCGGCAGGAAATCGAAGCGACCTTCGAGGTGCCGCTGGAAAGCCTGTACAGCCAGTTCGATCCCGACCCCGTCGGATCGGCGTCGATCGCGCAGGTTCACCGCGCGGTGACCACCGACGGCCGCCAGGTCGCGGTGAAGGTGCGCCGCCCCGGCATCGACAAGCAATTCGCACGCGACATCGAAACCTATGAATGGGCGGCGGCGCATCTGGAGGCGCTGGGCGGCGAAGCATCGCGGCTGCGCCCGCGCCAGGTGATCGCCAATTTCCGCCGCTGGACCTTGCGCGAACTCGACCTGCGCCGCGAAGCCGCCTCGGCGTCCGAGCTCGCCGACGCGATGGTCGGGGTGCCGACCTATGAAGTCCCCGCGATCGACTGGGACCGCACGACCAGCCGCGTGATGACGCTGAGCTGGATCGACGGCATCAAGATTTCGCGCCGCGACGACCTGATCGCGGCGGGTCACGACATGGAGGCGCTGGCGCGCAACCTCGTCCACGCTTTCCTGCGCCAGGCGATCGCCGAGGGTTTTTTCCACGCCGACATGCACCAGGGCAATTTGTTCGTGAAGGCCGACGGCACGATCGCCGCGGTCGATTTCGGCATCATGGGGCGGATCAACCGGCAGGCACGCTACTGGCTCGCCGAAATCCTTTATGGGCTGACCACCGGCAATTACCGCCGCGTCGCCGAAATCCATTTCGAGGCGCAGTACGTTCCCGATTATCATAATGTCGAGGAATTCGCGACGGCGCTGCGCGCGGTCGGCGAACCGATGCGCGGCAAACCGGTGAGCGAACTCAGCGTCGGCCAGATGCTCGACGGGTTGTTCGCGATCACCCGCGATTTCGACATGCAGACCCAGCCGCACCTGTTGCTGCTGCAAAAAACGATGGTGATGGTCGAGGGGGTAGCGACGATGCTGAACCCGCAGATCAACATGTGGGACGTGTCGGGTCCGTTCGTGAAGGAATGGATCCGCGACGAACTCGGCCCCGAGGCCGCGCTCGCCGACGGCCTGCGCGAACAGGGCAAGACGCTGGCGCTGATCCCCGACATCATCCGCCGCCTCGACGAACAATTGCCGCGCAAGGGCGCCGCCCCGCCCGCCCCGCCCCTGCCTGACATTCCCTTGATGTGGGAAAAGGGCGAGCGGCGCATGGGGTGGCGCTATCTGTTGACCGCCCTCGCCGGAGCGGCAATCGGCGTCGCGGCAATGCTCTGGCTGCCGCTCACTCCGCCCTAGCGCCCTTTCGCTGACACCCGCGACGCTGTAGCGGCCCGGTACGCATCACGCGGCGCCGGATGTTTGACGCCATTTACACAACAGGAGGGCGCCATGGCGCTTCACAATGATTTCCGCCGCGACTGGCTGGCAAACCCGCGCGCCGAATTTCTGTCCGGCCTGGTCGTCGCGCTCGCGCTGATTCCCGAGGCGATCGGCTTTTCGATCATAGCCGGCGTCGATCCGCGGGTCGGCCTTTACGCCAGTTTCTCGATTGCGGTCATCATCGCGATGGTCGGCGGGCGGCCCGGCATGATCAGCGCCGCGACGGCGGCAATCGCCGTGTTGATCGTGCCGCTGGTGCGCGATCATGGTGTCGAATATCTGTTCGCCGCGACGATATTGATGGGGGTATTCCAGGGGATTGCCGCGCTGTTGCGGCTCGACCTGCTGATGCGCTTTGTCTCGCGATCGGTCATCACCGGCTTCGTCAACGCGCTCGCGATCCTGATATTCATGGCCCAGCTGCCGCAGTTGACCGGCGAGGCGATGACCGTGACCACCTATGCGATGGTCGCCGCGGGCCTGGCCATCATCTATGGCCTGCCGCGGTTGACAACCGCGCTGCCGTCGCCGCTGGTTGCCATCGTCCTGCTGGCTGCGGCGTCGATCTATTTTCGCGCCGATGTATTTACCGTCGGCGACATGGGCCAGTTGCCCGACAGCCTCCCCTGGTTCCATCTGCCCGACGTGCCGCTGACATGGGAAACGCTGCGTATCATCGCGCCTTACTCGCTCGCCATGGCGGCCGTCGGCTTGCTCGAAAGCCTGCTGACGGCGTCGATTGTCGACGACATGACTGAAACGCGCAGCGACAAGCGCCGTGAAACCTGGGGCCAGGGGCTCGCCAATTTCGTTACCGGATTCATCGGCGGCATGGGCGGCTGCGCGATGA
>JAHCKJ010000114.1 GCA_026125835.1 Sphingopyxis sp. | reverse complement strand
CCCGCCGCCTCGCGATGTTCGCGCACCCGGTTTTCCACCCTCACTCCCTTGGCCTGTCAAGAGCTCTTTACAATCGTTCGTCAGCCCTGTCAAACACTCTTTACACCATGTGACATGGTAAACCGACGGGGTTGCGGGGTTGCGGCACCGGTGGCAGGTTGCGCGCCGGGGGGGGCTGACCGCGAAAGGCTGTTCGGCCATGCAGAAGCGCGTTTTCCTTGTCCTGGCATCGCTGTTCCTGACCTCCTGCGGCGGCGGGGGCGGCAGCGGCGGCGCTCCGCCGCCCGCCGCGAACAATCCGCCGAGCTTCACCTCGGCGCAAACCGCGAGCGTTGTCGAAAACACGACCGCCGCCTATCAGGCGACAGCCAGCGATCCCGATGGCAACACCCTGACCTTTTCCGTCGATGGCGGCGCCGACGCGGCACAGTTCGCAATCACCGGAGCGGGCGCCCTCAGCTTCCGCACCGCACCCGATTACGACCTGCCGGGCGATGCCGACGGCGACAATGTCTATGCGGTGGTGCTGCGGGTCAGCGACGGGCAGGCGAGCGTGACGCAAGCGGTCAACATCACCGTCACCAACAGCCGCGAGGGCATTTCGGTGGTGCGCGTCGGCACCGGGTTCAGCCAGCCGCTTTACGTCGCCCCGATCCCGGGCGACAGCCGCGTCTATGTCGTCGAAAAGGGCGGCGACGTCTATCGCTTCGACCCCGCGAATGGCAGCCGGACGCAGGTACTCGACATCACCGACATTTCGACCAGCGGCGAGCGCGGCCTGCTGGGGCTGGCGACCTATCCCGACCATGCGACGTCGCAGCGGCTGTTCGTCGTCGCCACCGCGACCAACGGCAACGTCCAGGTGCGGCGCTATACGCTGGGCCAGCCCAACAGCTCGACGAGCTATGGCACGGTGCTCGACATCCCGCACCCCGGGTTCGACAACCATAATGGCGGCTGGATCGGCTATGGCCCCGACGGCCACGTCTATGTCGCGGTGGGCGACGGCGGCGGCGGCGGCGATCCGAACAACAATGCCCAGAACCGCAATGTCCAGCTCGGCAAGATCCTGCGCTTTGCAGTGGGTGCGGGCGGCAACAGCTATGCCCCGGCGCCGGGCAATCCGTTCATCGCGGGCGGCGGCGACCCCTATGTCTTTGCCTTTGGCCTGCGCAACCCGTTCCGCGCCTCTTTTTCGGGATCGACGCTGTTGATCGGCGATGTCGGACAGGGCGCGGTCGAGGAAATCGACATGGTGACAACCGCCCAGCCGGGGCTGAATTTCGGCTGGCGTTTTCTGGAGGGGACCCAGCCCTATACCGGCACCGCGCCCGCCGGGCTGACACCCCCCGTCGCCGAATATGGCCACGGCACCGGGCCGCGACAGGGACGGTCGGTCACCGGCGGTTATGTCTATCGCGGACCCGTGACGTCGCTCGTCGGGCAATATGTCTTTGCCGATTTCGTGTCGGGCAATATCTGGTCGGTGCCCTTTTCCAGCCTGATCGCCGGGCAAACCTTGCCGTCGTCGCGTTTCGCGCGGCGCAACGAGGATTTCGCGCCCGACGCGGGGACGCTGAGCTCGATCGCCTCGTTCGGCGAGGACAGCGCCGGCAATTTGTTCATCGTCAGCATCGGCGGCAGCATTTTCATGGTCCGCCCCGGCTGACGCCTTGCCCATCGCGGGCGCAACCGGCACAAGACCGGCTCGCGAAGGAGACCGCCATGAAATCGCTGCCGTTTGCCGCCCTGCTTGCCGTCCAGCTCGCATTTGCCCCCGTGGCGAGCGCGCAGTTGAGCCGCGCCGAAAGCGCGATGGCCAAAACGATCGCAGCCGAACAGGAACGCTCGATCGCGCTGCTCGAACGGCTGGTCAACCAGAACAGCGGTTCGCTCAATCTGGAAGGGGTCGAAAAGGTCGGGGCGATGATGCGTGCCGAGCTCGAGCCGCTGGGCTTTACCGTGACCTGGAAACCGATGCGCGAAACGGGCCGCGCCGGCCATTTGATCGCGACGCACCGCGGCAAGCCGGACGGCAAGCGCCTGCTGCTGATCGCCCACCTCGACACGGTGTTCGAACCCGATTCGCCGTTCCAGCGCTTCGAGCGCATGGGCGACCTTGCCAGGGGACCGGGGGCGGGCGACGACAAGGGCGGCATGGTCGTCGCGCTCGCCGCGCTGCGCGCGATGCACGCGGCGGGGACGCTGAAGGACGCGAATATCGAATTTCACATGACCGGCGACGAGGAGGATGCGGGCGACCCGATCGAGGTCGCGCGCGCCGACCTGATCGCCG
The DNA here is from genome assembly GCA_026125835.1 of Sphingopyxis sp. GTDB lineage: Bacteria > Pseudomonadota > Alphaproteobacteria > Sphingomonadales > Sphingomonadaceae > Sphingopyxis. Next base: position 4,646 of record JAHCKJ010000114.1, on the reverse strand, counting down.
CGGGCAAGCGCAGCGACGTTGCGCTGTGCTTTGAAGGGCTGATTCGCGAAAATGGCGCCGACATGAGTTCGGTCGCGCGGCGATCGTCGGAAAGCTGGACGGTGACCGCCACCGGCAAACCCGGGCACAGTTCGGGCATCTTCAGCGCCGCCGCGGGCGATGGCGCGATCTATGAACTGGCACGGGTAATCCACCGTTTCCGCACCGAGTTGCCCGAACCCAATCTGACCTTCAACGTCGGCTTGGTTGCGGGCGGCGAACAGGCGGCGCTCGACGACGGAAAGATCCGCGCCAGCGCCAGCGGCAAGACCAACATCATCGCCTCGACCGCGATCGCGCGCGGCGACCTGCGCACGCTGTCGGTCGAACAGGCGGAGCGGGTGAAGGCGAAAATGGCGGCGATTGTCGCCGACCATGCGCCCGGCACCTCGGCCACGCTCGCCTTCGACCCCGGCGGCTATCCGGCGATGGCGCCGACCGACGGCAACCGCGCGCTGCTGGTGCGGCTCAATGCGGTGAACCGCGACCTGGGCCTGCCCGAAATGGCGGCGCTCGATCCGTTGAAGCGCGGCGCCGCGGACATCAGCTTCGTCGCGCCGTTCGTCGATTCGCTCGCGGGCCTCGGCGCGTACAGCACCGGCGACCACGGCCCCGAGGAAACGGTCGATTTGCCCAGCATCGCCCGGCAAGCGACGCGCGCCGCGATTTTGATGTCGCGGCTGGCGGCGGAAAAGCGCTGAGCGCGCCATTTTTCGGGCCGCACTGCGCTTGATTCATTCGCCACACCGCTTAGGTAGCAATCCGAGACGTAATTTTACGCCGCTGGGAGACAGATGATGAGCGACACTGAAACGCACCTGAAACAACATTATATCGGCGGCCGCTGGGTCGACTCGAAAGGCGGCAACCTCCACGACGTGATCAACCCCGCCACCGAGGAAGCGGCATCGACCGTCGTGCTCGGCACCGCGGCCGACGTTGACGATGCCGTCGCCGCGGCGCGCGAGGCGTTCAAGACCTTCTCGCAGACGACGCGCGAGGAACGGCTCGACCTGCTGAACCGGATTGTCGAGGAATATAAGAAGCGCGCCGGCGACCTCGCCAAATCGATGGCGGCCGAAATGGGCGCCCCGGTCAGCTTTGCGGGCACCGCGCAGGTTGGCGCCGGCATCGGCGGCTTCCTTGGCACGATCGCGGCGCTCAAGGATTTCAGCTTCACCGAACAGCATGGCGCGAACAAGATCGTGTACGAACCGATCGGCGTCGTCGGCATGATCACCCCGTGGAACTGGCCGCTGAACCAGATCGCGCTGAAGGTCGCCCCGGCGCTCGCCGGGGGTAACTGCATGATCCTGAAACCGTCGGAGGAATGCCCCGGCAATGCGGTGATCTTTGCCGAGATCCTCGACGCCGCGGGGGTGCCGCCGGGCGTTTTCAACCTCGTGCAGGGCGACGGTCCGACCGTCGGCAACGCGATCAGCGCGCATCCGGGGATCGAAATGGTCAGCTTTACCGGGTCGACCCGCGCCGGCATTCTGGTGGCGAAGGCGGCGGCCGACACGGTCAAGCGCGTCCATCAGGAACTCGGCGGCAAGTCGCCGAATATCGTTCTGCCCGACGCCGACCTGGAAACCGTCCTGCCGCCCACCGTGCAGGGGGTGCTGGTCAACACCGGCCAAAGCTGCATTGCGCCGACGCGCATCCTGGTCCAGAAAGAGCGCGAGGCCGAAGCGGTCGGCGTCATCAAGGCGATGTTCGACGGGACGCAGGTCGGCGACCCGATGAGCGAGGGCGGCCATATCGGCCCCGTCGTCAACAAGGCGCAGTTCGACAAGATCCAGGGACTGATCCAGTCGGCAATCGACGAGGGTGCGACGCTGGAGACCGGTGGCACCGGCCTGCCAAGCAACGTCAATCGCGGCTATTATATCAAGCCGACGGTGTTCTCGGGCGTCACCCCCGACATGCGGATTGCGAAGGAAGAGGTGTTCGGCCCGGTCGCGACCGTGATGGCCTATGACACGCTCGACGAAGCCGTCGAGATTGCCAACGACACCGAATATGGTCTGTCGGCGGTGGTATCGGGCGATCCCGCCAAGGCGGCCGAAATCGCCCCGAAACTGCGCGCCGGCATGGTCGCGGTCAACGCCTGGGGTCCCGGCCCGGGCGCACCCTTCGGCGGCTACAAGGCATCGGGTAACGGCCGCGAGGGCGGTCTGTTCGGGCTGAAGGATTTTATGGAGATAAAATCGATCAGCGGCATTCCGGCGTAAGCGCTCGTCGCCCCCGCGAAGACGGGGGCCGCGGGCGTCCTGACGCGGCGTCGATGCGTAAATCTCCAGCGGCCCCGCCTTCGCGGGGGCGACGTGAAAATCTACAGACCCCTCCCGAAAACGGGAGGGGTTTTGCTTTGGTCCAACTGCGATTAAGCGCACAACCATGACCACGCGCTCCCCCCTCGCTCCCGCCGCCTTCCCCGACCTCCCCGAAATCGCCGGGGTGACGCGCCGCGTCGCGCGCGCGCGGTACAAGGATTGGGATCGCTGCGACCTTACCTATGTCGAGCTGGCGCCCGGCACGACGGTCGCGGGGGTCTTTACCCGCAATGTCTGCTGCTCGTCCGAAGTCGAGCTCGGCCGCAAACAGGTGAAGGGCGGCACGGGCCGCGCGCTGATCGTCAACGCGGGCAACAGCAACGCCTTCACGGGCTATCGCGGCCGAGAGGCGGTCGAGGCGATCATGGCGCAGGTGGCGGCGCATCTCGACTGCGCGCCGACGGAAGTTTTCGTCAGCTCGACCGGCGTCATCGGCGTGCCGTTGCCCAAGGACAAGGCGCGCGCCGGCGTGGCGGCAGCGCTGACCGCCGAACCCTGCTCGTGGGAAGCGGCGGCCGAGACGATCGGCACCACCGATACATTTGCCAAGGGCGCGGCGGCGAGCGCGATCGTCGATGGCCGCACGGTCCGCGTCGCGGGCATCGTCAAGGGATCGGGCATGATCGCCCCCGACATGGCGACGATGCTCGGCTATATCTTCACCGACGCCGCGGTCGCCCCCGCATTGTTGCAGGAGATGCTGAGCGAGGCGACCGGCGGGACATTCAATTCGATTACCGTCGACAGCGATACCTCGACCAGCGACACGGTGTTGCTCTTCGCCACCGGGCAGGCGGCCAACGCGCCGCTCACGACCCGCGACGATCCGGGCGCCGACGCGCTTTACGCCGCGATCCGCCAGGTCGCCCTCGACCTCGCGCAGCAGGTCGTGCGCGACGGCGAGGGTGCGTCGAAGTTCATCGAAGTTCAGGTCAGCGGGGCAGTCAGCGACGACAGCGCCAAACGCGTCGCGCTCGCCATCGCCAACTCGCCGCTGGTCAAGACCGCGATCGCGGGCGAGGACGCCAACTGGGGCCGCGTCGTGATGGCGGTGGGCAAGGCGGGCGAACCCGCCGACCGCGACAAACTCGCGATCCGCTTCGGCGATCATTGGGTCGCCAAGGACGGGCTGCCGGTCGACGGCTATGACGAGGCGCCGGTTGCAGCGCATCTGATGGGCCAGGACATCCGCATCGGCGCGGATTTGGGCTTGGGCGAAGGCCGCGCAACCGTGTGGACGTGCGACTTGACCCACGGCTACATCAGTATCAACGCGGACTATCGCAGCTGAACTCGAAAAACGTCGCTCCCGCGAGGGCGGGGGCCGCCAGCAACCTTGCGCCACTTCGATAGCGGCCCCCGCCTTCGCGGGGGCGACGTTGAACCCTAAAGCGCCCCCTCAAGCCAGCCCTTCAACGCGCTTTTCGGTGCCGCGCCGACCTTGGTGTCGGCAATCTCGCCGTTCTTGAACAAAATCATCGTCGGGATGCCGCGCACGCCATATTTGCTCGGCGCGTCGGGGTGGTCGTCGATGTTGAGCTTGGCGATCACGACCTTGCCGGCGAGCTCGTCCGAAATCTCTTCGAGCGCGGGGCCGATCATCTTGCACGGGCCGCACCATTCGGCCCAGAAATCGACCAGCACGGGGGTGTCGCTGTCGAGCACGTCCGACTGGAAACTCGCGTCGGTGATGGCTTTGGTACCCATGATCTGCACTCCTGAAATATCGTTGTTGCCAAGCTAGGGCGTCGGCGCGTCCGGCTCAAGGGTCGAACCCGGCAAATTCGCCTTGGTTGCCACCAAGCCGGGCTTGTGCGCATCGAGCAGCGCGTCACCCAGCGCAATCAGCCGTGGCGCCGCGGTATAGAGCAGCGCCGCCGCGACGCGCCGACCCGGGAAAATCACCCCCAGCGCGTCGCGGTACGCCGCCATCTGGCGCAGGTAGGCAGGCTGGACGTCGGCGGCGCTGGCAGGGACCTGGCGCCCGGTCTTGTAATCGATCACCGTCACGGCATCGTCGGTGACCAGCAGCCGGTCGACGATCCCGGCGATCACCGCCCCGTCGACCACCGCCGACAGCGGCACCTCGGCGAGCGATCCCGGCCCGAACAGCGCGGCGTGTGCGGGATCGTTCAGGACAGCCAGAACTTCATCGACCATCGCCTCGCGCGCGATTTCGTCGAGATCGGCGGCCTGAACGCCCAGCCAGCGCCGCGCTGCTGCGCGGCGCCGCTCGGGTGCCACCGGCGGCAGCCGCTCGAACAGCGCATG
>JAHCKJ010000113.1 GCA_026125835.1 Sphingopyxis sp. | reverse complement strand
CTGGTCGTCCAACGAAAAGGGGACCGGCCGCTGGCTAAGCGACCGGTCCCCTTCGGTGTCTTTGCCTGCACCGCCGCGTTTGCGACGGTGCCGCTGTGGCCGCTGCTTAGCGCCCGATAACGACGGTCACCGCGCGGCGGTTGCGGGCATAGGCTTCTTCGGTCGAGCCGAGTTCGGCGGGCCGTTCCTTGCCATAGCTGATGACGTTGATCCGCGACGGGTCGATACCCAGCGACGAAAGATAGTTTTTGGCGGCGTTGGCGCGGCGCTCGCCCAGCGCGATATTGTAATCGCGGGTGCCGCGCTCGTCGGCATGGCCCTCCAGCGTGACGCGGACGGCGGGATTGCGTTGCAGCCACTGCGCCTGGGTCCGCAGCGTCGCCATATCCTCTGCATCGATATTATACTGGTCGAAACCAAAGAAAATGCGGTCGCCCATCGCACCGACGCTGGCGAGGAAATCTTCCTGCGAACCCGGGATGATGCCGGTGGACGTACCGGTGTCGGTGCCGGTGCCTTCGGGGGCGGGCGGGAGCGTGTCAGGAGCCTTTTTTGCGCAGGCGCCAACAGCCAGCATGGTGATCGCCGCGATCATCGCGGTGCTTTTGCGTATCGTCATGTCGTCTGTCCTCTTGTTGTTGCTCGGAAAATTTCGTTTCGACCCGTTTTATGGCCGTTTTATGCCAATATGGGAACCCGGACGGCCGTTTTTGGTTCCGCCGCCATCACGGCAGAACCGGTCCCCAGCTGGGGTCCGATCCGTCCTGCGGCGTCGGCAGGCGGCGCAGGTTCACGCCGGTCAGATCGACCTGCCACAGGCTCGACCGCCCCTCGCGTCCGGGGGTCGTGCGAAAGAACTGGAGCACACGCCCGTTCGGCGACCAGGTCGGCGCCTCGTCCTGCCAGCTGTTGGTGAGCAGCCGCTCGCCACCCCCGGTCGGCGTCATGACCCCGATCCGGAAATTGCCGCCGCCCATGCGGGTGAAAGCGATCAGATCGCCGCGCGGCGACCATTCGGGCGTGGCATAGCGGCCGCCGCCAAAGCTGATCCGGCGCTGGTCCGATCCGTCGATGTTCATCGTATAGATTTGCTGGCTGCCCGACCGGTCGCTTTCGAACACGATCTTGCGGCCGTCGGGCGAAAAGCTGCCGCCGACATCGATGCCCGGCGCGGTGGTGAGCCGCACCGGCGTCCCGCCATCGGCGGAAATGCGGTAGATGTCGGTATTGCCGCCGACCGCCATCGAATAGAGGATTTGCTTGCCGTCGGGCGACCAGCGCGGCGCGAAGGTCGCGTTGCCGCTTTCGGTCACCAGTTTCTGCGTTCCCGCCGCGACGTCATAGATGAACACGCGGACGCGGTTGTTCAGATAGGAAACATAGACGATCTTTTTGTAATCGGGCGAGAATCGCGGCGAAATGGCGAGCGCCTGGCCGTTGGTGATGAAGCGGTGGTTGCCGCCGTCGCTGTCCATGATCGCGAGCCGTTTGATGCGGTTCCCCTTCGGCCCGCTTTCGGCGATATAGGCGATGCGGCTGTCGAAAAAGGGCGCCTCGCCCGACAGGCGCGAATAGATGGCGTCGGCACATTTATGCGCCGCGCGGCGCCAGTCGGCGGGCTGGATCTCGAAACCTCGGCGTACCAGTTCGCTGCCGAGCGCCGTGTCGTAGAGATAGCATCCGACGATCAGGCTGCCGTTCGATCCGGCATCGACAAAGCCGTGGACGACATTTTCGGCATTGCGCGCCTGCCATTCGGCAAAGCGCGGCGCCTGCACCTCCGGCCGCGTGATGGTGCGAACGCCGCCGGGACCGATCGGTTCGTACAGCCCGCTGCGTTCGAGATTGGCCGAAATCACCTCGGCAAGCTGGCGACCGAGGCTGTCGGTGCGCAGCCCCGCGACGGTCTCCACCGACGAGGTGGCGAACGACGGCACGGCGATGACCGTCCGGTCCTGCGATAATGTGCCCTCGATCGTTTCGCGCGGTTCGGTCTGGGTCACCGCGGGCGGGGTCGGGGCGGTCTGCGCCAGCGCCGGCACCGCAGCCAGCAGCAGGGAAAGGGAGACGCTGATCGAACGAAAGAACATGTCGCTTACCTTTTGATGAAATCGAGCGTGTAATTTTGCCAGAAACTATAATTTTCTTCGGGCAGGTCAAAGGGCGCCGCCAGTTCGACGGCCCTTTTTGCACATTCCTGGTGGCGTTGAACCTGGAACCGGTTGCTGTCGTTTTCGCCGCTGGTTTCGACGCTGGTAAAGCCGGCGAGCGCCCCTGACTGGGTCAGGCGGAACTTCACGACGGTTTTCAGCTGGTCGACATCGACGCCGGTGACACGGCAGCCGTTCCACCGCGGCGCCACCGCCGACTTGATGCTGACATCGATCGACCGCCGCACCTCGGCGGCGGTGGCTGCGGCGGGCGCGCCCTTGCTGGCCGGTGCCTTGGGTTGCGATTTCGACAGTCCCTCGGCGATGCCGTCGAGCCGCCCGGTCGGACGCGCCGGTCGATCGGCGGCGGGCGGTGCCTTTGGCGCCGCCTTGGGCGGCGCTTTGGCAACCGCGGGCGGGGTCTGTTTGGGCGGTGCCTTGGGCTGCGCCACTTGCTTTGGTGTCGGTGCCGGGGTGGGACGGACGACCGGTTCGGGCACCGGCGGCGTGGGCACCGGCATCGGTTCGGGCGCCGCGATATCGACATTGTCTTCCTCACCCAGCCGGGCTGCGGGGGGCGTTTCGCTGATGACCGGGGCGGTCGATTGCACGGCGGTTTCGGCGATCAGGTCGACCTCCATCGGCGGATTGTCGAAGCGCCGCTCACCCGCGGTCCATTGCACCGACAGCAGGCCGATGATCGCGACATGCGCGATCGCCGCGATGGCAAAGCCGCGCCCTTCGTTACCCCTCGCTGCCATGGTGGTGGCCATATCGGAACCCTATGGCGCCGTTTCTGAACCGTCGGTGACCGCGGCGGCGGTCGACGTTTCGCCGGCCGCCCCCGTGGTCACCAGCGAAATGCGCGTCAGGCCGGCGCGGTTGAGTTCGCCCATCACGCGCATCACGCGGCCATAGTCGAGCCCCTTGTCGGCGCGCAGCATGATCTGCCGCGGCTTGTCATCCCCCTGCCGTTCGCGCGCGATCGCATCGAGGCGAGCGGGCAGTTCGGCCTCCGGCACCACCTCTTCGCCGATATACAGCGTGTCGTCGGCGTTGATCGACAGCTGCACCGGCTCCTGCTCTTCGGTCTCGACCGGCTTGGCGCGGCTTTCGGGCAGGTCGATGGGGACGGCAGAGGCGAGCAGCGGAGCGGTAATCATGAAGATGATGAGCAGCACCAGCATCACGTCGACGAGCGGGGTGACGTTGATTTCAGACATCGGCGCGCGGCGACCGCCGCGGCCCCGCCGCCCGCCGACACCGCCCGAGGGACCGGTCATGCCCATCAGGCGTCCACCTCCAGCTCGCGGCTGAACGTCGCGTGCAGCCCGTCGGCAAAGCGGCCGAGGCGCGATTCGAGCCGGTTCAGCCGCTGCGAAAAGGCGTTATAGGCGATCACCGCGGGGATCGCGGCGAACAGGCCGATCGCGGTCGCGAACAAGGCTTCGGCGATGCCCGGCGCGACGACCGCCAGGCTGCTGTTGTTGCTGGCGGCAATCGCGGTGAAGCTGCGCATGATGCCCCAGACGGTGCCGAACAGGCCGACGAAGGGCGCCACCGCTCCGATCGTCGCGAGCGTCCCGATCTTGTCGGCCAGCCGGTCGACCTCGCCCGCGATCGCCGAATTCATCGCGATGCCCAACCGTTCGCGCGTGCCCTCGCGGTCGATGATCTTGCCCTTGGTCGAACGGCGCCACTCGCTGATCCCGGCGCCGAGCACCTTGGCGCTCGGCAGATCCTCGCCGCTGTTCTTGTCGTAAAATTTGTCGATATTGTCGGCGCGCCAGAAATCGCGCTCGAAATTTTCGGACGCCCGCATCAGCTTGCCGACGCCGCGCCCTTGGGTTAAGATCACCGCCCAGACATAGATCGACGCGAGCAGCAGCCCGATCATCACCGCCTTCACGATGATATCGGCCTGCAGGAACAGCGCGACCGGGGACAGGGTCGCCGCGTCGGCGGCCAGCGAGATATTGTCTAGCAAGGGATTTTTTCTCCATTCATGATCGCGGTAAAGCGGTCGCCCCAGCCTGCGGGCTGGCGGCGCGGCCGACCCTGGGGCGAAAGAAAGGCGGCGGTCACCTGCGCGTCGGTTAATGTCTCGCCGCTGAACGTGTCAGTTCCGCGAAGGATGCGCTGTGCGATAATGACGCTGGCGCCGCGCACCGCTTCGACGGTGCTGACCACCAGCAGGTCGTCGTCGAGCTTGGCGGGGCGGCGATATTTGATCGCGAGGTCGGTGACCGCCCAGCTGCCGTCGCCCGCCTCCATCGCGGCGCGCTGGTCGATCCCCGCGATCCGCAGCATGTCCGAGCGCGCGCGCTCCATATAGCGCAGGTAATTGGCGTGATAGACGATGCCGCTGAGGTCGGTGTCCTCGAAATAGACGCGCGCCCGGTAATGGTGCGCCGCCCCGACGAAGGCGCCGGGGATAAAGGGAGGCGGGGCGTTTACCATGGGGTCGACCGATAGCCGCCCTTCGACTCGTCGCAAACCCCAAACCAACGGTTCGTCGCAGATGGGGGCCGTTTGGTGGGTATATTATCCGTCGCCCCCGCGCAGGCGGGGGCCGCTGGAGAATCTTCTTTATCGCTGCTGCGTAAACCGACAGCGGCCGCGTTCAGAGGCACGTGACTCTGAAACGCCCTGCGCGGGGGCGACGGACTATTTATCGAACAATCCGTCCTGCGACCCCGCGGGGGGATTGAGCCCGAGATGCTTCCACGCGCTGGCGTTGAGCATCCGCCCGCGCGCGGTGCGCGCGATCAGGCCGACTTGCAGCAGATAGGGCTCGATGACATCCTCGATCGTGTCGCGCGGTTCGGACAGCCCCGCCGCCATCGTCTCGACCCCGACCGGGCCGCCGCGGTAAATGTCGGCTATCATCGTGAGGTAGCGCCGGTCCATCGCGTCGAGCCCGAGCGCATCGACCTCGAGCCGGTTGAGCGCGGCGTCGGCGGCCTTGGCATCGACGATGGCATGGCCCGCGACAGTCGCGAAATCGCGCACCCGGCGCAGCAGTCGTCCGGCGATGCGCGGGGTACCGCGCGAGCGTTTGGCAATCTCCAGCGCGCCGTCGGACGCGATCGGCAGCGCCAGCAGGCGCGCGGCGCGGGTGATGACCTGCTCCAGCTCGCCATGGGTGTAGAAATTGAGCCGCACCGGAATGCCGAAACGGTCGCGCAGCGGGGTCGTCAGCAACCCCTGCCGTGTCGTCGCTCCCACTAGCGTAAACTTCGGCAAATCGATCCGCACCGACCGCGCCGACGGCCCTTCGCCGATCATGATGTCGAGCGCGCGATCCTCCATCGCGGGATAGAGGATTTCCTCGACCGCGGGGGACAGCCGGTGGATTTCGTCGATGAACAGCACGTCGCCATCCTCGAGATTGGTGAGCAGCGCGGCGAGGTCGCCCGCCTTGGCGATTACCGGGCCGCTGGTCGAACGGAAGCCGACGCCCAGCTCGCGCGCCACGATCTGCGCCAGCGTCGTCTTGCCGAGGCCGGGCGGGCCGTAGAACAGCACATGGTCGAGCGCGTCGGAGCGCGACTTCGCGGCCTCGATAAAGATCCGCAAATTCTCGCGCGCCGCCGCCTGCCCGACAAATTCGGCGAGCGTCTTGGGCCGCAGCGCGGCATCGGCGTCCTCGGGGGCGCGGTACGGGGTGGTGAGGGGCTCATTCTGCACTGGCATCGTCGCCATGATTTTCGATCGATGCGAGGCGATTTCTGCACATCTCTAGTGTATTTTGGTCAAATCTATCTGCATGTCGAAGCGCGACGGACTCGAACGTCAGGTCAAGCATGTCGCGATCTACGAGCATTCCGAACCCGTCCGATGCAGTTTTCTTGCTGACAAGGGCCGCGACGGTTTGTTGCTCGTCCTTGCGTGCAATCATTTGCCGGGTTCTTGATAGTCGGATCGTTTTGCCGCGCTCCTGCGCCAAGGCATCTTCCAAGGCGTAGATGCTTTGCCAGACATCATGTTCCAAAGTTCCTGACTCAGCCGCTGGCGACACTGCATAGAGTCGGAGTTGAGCCGCCCGCACGACTTCCGGTTGCGCGTGTCGTTGCGCGTTCTTTATCATCGTCTTCAGTTTACTGGGGACTTCGCATAGCGCGATTCTTGCTAATGCCTGCTCGATCAACGCATCCTTCACCGCGTAGCTCCCAAAAACTCATCCTGCGACAACCCAGCCTGCCGGATCACACCCGCCAATGTCCCAGTCTTCAACTCGCGGTGTAGCGGCACCACTACGCCCACCCCATCGCGTTGAAGTATCACATGACTGCCGCGCTGGCGCATCTGGACGAAGCCGAGGCGCTCGAGCGCCGTCACGACCGCGCGACCCGAAAGAACCGGTAGCTTTGGCATTCAGGCGGCGCGGGCATCTACGTCGAATGAGGTGACGAGCGGCGGGCCGCCCGTAGTGAGCGGAAACATTTCCAGATAGAGTTCGACCGCCTCGCGCAGATTGGCGATCGCTTCCTCAATCGTTTCGCCTTGGCTCGTTGTGCCGGTTTCTGGATTATACGCGACGAAGCCACCTTCCTTTGCGGGAGTCAGCACTGCGGTTACCTGCATGATATGTTCCTTCCGAAAGCCATCCTACTTCGCCGCTTTCTTAAGCGCCACCCGGACCAGCGTATCAAGGCTCGCATCCGCGCCCAGTTCCTCACTCGCTGCGGCGACCGCAGCGCTCGCTTCGCCGGGTTTGAAGCCGAGGCCGGTGAGGGCGGTGATGGCGTCGGCGAGGGGGCCGGGGGTGGCGGATATATAGGACGCGCCGCGGCCCGCTATGCCGC
>JAHCKJ010000112.1 GCA_026125835.1 Sphingopyxis sp. | reverse complement strand
CCCGAAGGGCAGTGTCAGAACAGGATTCGCGCAGAGGCGCAGAGAACGCAGAGTTAATGCGCACTCCCTCTGCGATCTCTGCGCCTCTGCGCGAATTTTATAAAATGCTGCGTTTCGACCGAGAGCAGACATGGCCGATCCTCCCCATCGCAAGTCGATGGGGAGGATTGTCAACGTCCGCATCCCACCCCGAAGCTGGCCGCGCTTCCCTGTGTAGGCACCTTCCCGCTTGTCAGCGGCCATGCAGCGGGAGTAGATCGCGGCCATGAGCGATTTTCGTCCCCTGTCCGCCCGGTTCAGCGTCGCGGCACAGATTGCGGTCGACGATGTCGCCGAAGCCAAGGCGCAGGGCTTTGCGCTGGTCGTCAACAACCGCCCCGACGGCGAGGAACCCGCGGCGCCGCAGGGGGGCGAGATCGCCAGCGCCTGCGCCGCCGAAGGATTGGCCTATGCCGCGATTCCGATCGGCCACGCCGGGTTCAGCCATGCACAGATCGACGCGCTCGATACGCTGCTGGCGGGCGCGACGGGGCCGATTCTTGCCTATTGCCGCTCGGGCACGCGTTCGACGCATTTGTGGGCGCTGGCGCGCGCGCGCGCAGGCGACGATGTCGATGCGATTTGTGCCGCGGCGGCCGGGGCGGGCTATGACCTGTCGGGCCTGCGTCCGATGCTGGACGCGCTGGCGGGCGAGCGGTGACGCTGGCCGAACTGATCCAGCTCGGCGGCTCGGTGGCCGCGGTGCTGTTTGTCGTGTGGCTGGTCAAGAAAATGGGGCTCGGCGCCGATCCTCGGATCGCGGATGAAGCGCATGCGATCCGCCTCGCCGAAGAGGCCGAAGCGGGGTTTGGCGGGATCGAGGTCGCGCGCGACCGGGCGGGTTTTGCCGCGATCGTCCGTAATGCCGAGGGGCGGCAGATGCTGGTGCGCGCGCACGGCAATCATTTTGCGGCGCGGCCGATCGACGGGCAGGTAATCGGGCGGCTCGACAAGGATTTCCTGACCCTGACGATGCCCGAAAAGACATTCGGCGCGGTGACGCTGCATCTGGGGAAGGACGCCGGAATGTGGGCGAGCCGGATGCGGGATCTGAACTGTGGATAAGCTGCCCGATCCGGTCACCTATGCGATCCCGGCCTTCATCCTGCTGCTGATCGCCGAGATGGTCGTCGCACTTCGCGCCGACAAAAGCCGGTACGAGGTACGCGATACGCTAAACTCGCTGATGCTTGGTACCGGGAGCCAGGTCGCGAGCGCGCTCGTCGGCGGGATGGTCGTGGCGCTGGCGGTGTGGCTGCACCAATACCGCCTGTTCGACATCGGTATTGCTTTCAAAAGCTGGTGGTGGGCGTGGATTCTCTGCTTCTTCCTCGACGACCTGGCCTATTATGTCTTTCACCGCAGCGCCCACCGGGTGCGCTGGTTCTGGGCGAGCCATGTCATCCACCATTCGAGCCAGCATTATAATCTGTCGACCGCGCTGCGGCAGACCTGGACGGGTTTCATCAGCATCGCCTTCATCTTCCGCCTGCCGCTGTTCCTGATTGGCTTTCCGCCCGCGATGGTGTTCTTCTGCGCCGGGCTCAACCTGATCTACCAATTCTGGATCCATACCGAGGCGATCAAGCGGCTGCCCCAATGGTTCGAGGCGGTGATGAACACCCCGTCGCACCACCGCGTCCATCACGGCGTGAACCCGCGCTACCTCGACGCCAATTATGCCGGCGTGTTCATCATCTGGGACAAGATGTTCGGCAGCTTCGTTCCCGAACGCGATGACGAGCCGGTGCGCTATGGCATCGTCAAGCAGCTCGGCAGCTTCAACATCTTGTGGGCGGCGGTGCATGAGTGGGTCGGGATTGCGAAGGATGTCTGGCACGCGCCATGGAAGCACAAGTTCAGCTATCTCTGGCGCGAACCCGGCTGGAGCCACGACGGCAGCCGCGCGACGAGTGCGATGATCAAGGAGCGCTGGGCGGCGGGGCGGCCTGAGGAACCGGCCGAGTAATGTTGTAGCCGCCGCGAAGGCGGGGAGCCGCTGGAGGTTTACGCCTTCCTCGCCGACCAAAGCCGATCGCGGCCCCCGCCTTCGCGGGGGCGACGTATGGGCTTGCCACACCGCTTAATGACATTCATGTAAGTCGCGATTGACCACCGGAGCGGTGGCGAGGGGAGCGGCGGATATGGATCAGTTCGACATCATCGTCATCGGCGGCGGCAGCGCGGGGAGCGCGGCGGCGGGGCGGCTCGCCGAGAACGGGACGCGCAGCGTGTGCCTGGTCGAGGCGGGCGGGACCAATGACGATGTGCGGGTCAAGACGCCGGGGTTCATGCCCTTCATCCCCGAAAAATCGAACTATCGCTATGACACGGTGCCGCAAAAGGGGCTGAACGGGCGCATCGGATACCAGCCGCGCGGGCGCGGGCTGGGCGGGTCGAGCGCGATCAACGCGATGGTCTATATCCGCGGCCACGCGTTCGATTACGACCAGTGGGCGGCGCTCGGTGCGACGGGGTGGAGCTATGCCGACGTGCTGCCTTACTTCAAGCGCAGCGAGGGTAATGAGCGCGGCGGTGACGAGCATCATGGGCACGACGGGCCGCTGAATGTCATGGACCAGCGCTGGCCCAATGTGACGAGCCGCCGCTTCGTCGAAAGCGCCGCGGCGCTGCAACTGCCGCGCACCGGCGATTTCAATGGGCCGAACAATGACGGCTTTGGCCTGTATCAGGTGACGCAGAAGGGCGGCGAGCGCTGGTCAGCGGCGCGCGCCTATGTCGAGCCGCTGCGCGGCCGCGCCAATTTCGACATCCGCACCGGCGCGCTGGTCGAAAAGATCGTCGTCGAGGACGGGCGCGCGACCGGCGTCGTGATCCGGCGCGGGTCGCAGCGCGAAACGCTGCGCGCGCGGGGCGGGGTTGTCCTGTCGGCGGGGGCGTTCGGCAGCCCGCAGATCTTGATGCTGTCGGGGATCGGCCCCGCCGCGCATCTGGCGGAGCAGGGGATCGCGGTCACGCTCGATCGCGCCGCGGTGGGCGACAATCTGCAGGATCATATCGACTATGTGTCGAGCTGGGAAACGCGTTCGACCGACCCGCTGGGCAACAGCCTCGGCGGCACGTGGCGGATGGTGAAGGCGATTTTCGAGCATCGTACCAAACGCACCGGTATCATGACGACCTGCTTTGCCGAGGCGGGGGGGTTCTGGAAAACGCGACCTGACCTGCCCGCACCCGACATCCAATATCATTTCGTCCCCGCGATGCTCGAGGATCATGGGCGGACCAAGGTCAAGGGCCACGGCTTTTCCTGCCACGCCTGTGTGCTGCGCCCTGAAAGCCGCGGCACGGTGCGGCTGGCGTCCGCCGATGCCGCGGCGGCGCCTGCGATCGACCCCGGCTTCCTGACCGACGAGCGCGACATGGCGACCCTCAGGGCCGGGGTGCGGATGATGCACCGCATCGTCGCGGTGCCGCCGCTCGGCGACTATGCGGGGACCGACCGGCACCCCGTGAATCTCGACGACGATGCCGCGCTCGACGCGCTGATCCGCAGCCGCGCCGACACCGTCTATCACCCGGTGGGGACGTGCCGGATGGGCAGCGATGCCGACGCGGTGGTCGATCCGACGCTGAAACTGAACGGCATCGACGGCCTGTGGGTCGCCGATGCGAGCATCATGCCGCGGCTGGTCAGCGGCAACACCAACGCGCCGAGCATCATGATCGGCGAGCGCGCGGCGGATTTTGTGAAGGCCGCTTTGGCCTGACCCGCCGACGGCACCTGCCGCGATCGACGGCGAAAGCCTTGAAAAAGAGCCCGCCTTTCATCCGAAAGGCGGGCTTTTTGTCAGCCGTGCGGCAAGCTCATCCCTTTTCGGGCGGTGCCACCGTGATTCGCACCCGCTCGCCCGAATTGCCGGGAAAGCCGGTGAACATCGCCTCGACCAGATTGGGGACGATCGTTTGCAGGTTGTTGTCGCGCGACTGCGCCTCGGCCTGGCCTTCGAACAGGCGCGATCCGTCGGCGGCGCGGTTGATCTGGAGGTTCAGCCCGCTGGTATAGACGGTGTAGCTGGTGACGTCGTTATAGCCCCAGCCGGGACCGAAGCCGCCCCACAGGAACGGGTCGCGATAGCCATAAACATAGCGGCGTCCGCCGGGGCCGCGCACGACGACCGGGCGGTAAAAGCCGCGACCGTAATAGCCGCCGAACCAGGGGTCGGAAAATCCGGGGCTCGACACGACGCGCTCGCGCCCCTTGTCGACGCCATAGTCCATGCGGACGACCAGATCGGCGCGCTCGCCGGGGGCGGCGGGGCGATAGCCGTAACGGGTGAGCTCGCCCGCGACCAGATTGGCATATTGGCCGAACTCGATGCCGCCCGCCAGCGCGGGATTACCGGCCTCGACGACAAAACTTTGTCCCTGCGGGGCGGGAAGCGCGCTCTGGAAGCGCGCGACATCGGCCTTGAACGGCGTCGCGCAGCCGGCCAGCGCCAGCGCGGCACCGGTCATCGCGGCAAGGCCCAGGCGGCGAAGGGTCGATTTTTTCATCATCTTGCTCCGTGATTCGGATCGGCGCATCCCGCGCCGTTTATAGCATGACTACGCCGACGCGACTTAACCTTGGTTGAACCCGTTTCGTCGCACGAAGGTTCCGGTGCCGATATCGTGGGTCCGCCGCGGCAGACAAGCTTATCCGATATTTAGCGACAAAGACCAAGCGCCGCATGGGCCGCGTCGAGCGTCGGGCGCGCGAGCGCCGATGCCCGCGCCGCACCTTGCTCCAGCGCCGCGTCGATCGCCGCCGGATCGGCCTTGAGCTGGTTCAGCCGCGTCGCGATCGGGCGCAGCGTTTCGACAAGCAGTTCGCCGAGCGCCGGTTTGAACGCGCCAAACCCCTGTCCGGCAAAGCGCGCGAGCACATCGTCGATGCTCTCGTCGGCCATTGCGGCATAGATCGATACCAGATTGCGTGCCTCGGCGCGCCCTTCCAGCCCCGCCGCCTCAGACGGCAGCGGCTCGGCGTCGGTCCTCGCCTTGCGGATCTTCGCCATGATCGTGTCGGCATCGTCGACCAGATTGATCCGGCTCATGTCGCTCGGGTCCGATTTCGACATTTTGGCGCTGCCGTCGCGCAGGCTCATGATCCGTGCCGCCGTCGGGGGTATCGTCGGTTCGGGCAGGGTGAAGGTGCCGGTGCCGGTGTCGAGGTTGAACTTGGTCGCAATGTCGCGCGCCAGCTCCAGATGCTGTTTCTGGTCGTCGCCGACCGGGACGTGCGTCGTCTGATAGAGGAGCACGTCGGCGGCCTGCAGCACGGGATAGGCGTAAAGCCCGACGCTCGCGCCCTCGCGGTTCTTGCCCGATTTTTCCTTGAACTGCGTCATCCGGTTCAGCCAGCCGATGCGCGCGGTGCAGAACAAGAGCCAGCCAAGCTCGGCATGTGCGGGGACGCGCGCCTGGTTGAACAGGATCGCCTTGGCGGGGTCGATCCCCGCCGCCATCAGCGCCGCCGCCATCTCGCGCGTGTTGGCGGTCAGCTCGGCGGGGTCGTTGTGGACGGTGATCGCGTGCAGATCGGCGAGGAAATAGAGTTTCTCGCCCGGCATCTCGTCCTGCATCCGCACCCAGTTGCGGATCGCGCCCAGATAATTGCCGAGGTGCAAGTTTCCGGTGGGCTGAATGCCCGATAACGTCCGCATCATATCTGTCCCATTAGAGTTTGCGTCGGCGCAGCTGGCCGATGGTGTCGCGATTGACCACGCCGAACAGCATGGCGCAACCAAAGAAAATGAGCCCGCCCAGCGCGACGATGGCGCCCAGCGCGAGAATCCGCTCGAACACCCCGCCGACAAAGGCATCACCGGCCAGCGGGATCGCGAAATGCAGCGCCGCCGCCATCGCCGCCGCCGACAGGATGATACGCGCGATGCGCCAGACGACCTGGCCGGTCAGGTGGAACAGCCCGCCGCGATGCAGGATCGTATAGAGCATGGCGACGTTGCACCACGCCGCGATCGACCCCGCCAGCGCGAGCCCGACGATGCCCAGAACCGGGATCAGCGCGAAGTTGAGGCCGATGTTGATCAGCAACGAAATCGCCGCGGTCCACACCGGGGTGCGCGTGTCCTTGCGCGCAAAGAAATTGGGCACCAGCACCTTGACCAGCACATAGGCGGGCAGGCCGACCACCAGCCCGCCGACCACGGCGCCGGTCGCCAGACCGTCGGCGACGCTATATTGGCCGCCGACGTAAAAAGCGCTCGTGATCGCAGGCCCGGCGACGAACAAGGCGACCGCGGCGGGCACGGTCAGCAGCATCGCCAGTTCGACGGCATTGCTTTGCAATCGGAACGCGCCGCCGCGATCCTCCTGCGCGACGAAACGCGACAGCGCGGGCAGGATGGCCGTGCCCAGCGCGATGCCGATGATGCCAAGCGGCAGCTGGTTCAGCCGGTCGGCCATCGCCAGATAGGTGATGCTCTTGTCGGGCAGCGAGGCGATGAAGAACAGGTCGACGAAACGGCTGATCTGATAGACCCCGGCACCGAACACCGCGGGCAGGATCAGCACCCCCCTCTCGCGCACCCCCGGCGTCAGCCGCGGGCGGCGCAGCGCGGGCCGGAAGCCCGATCGACGGACCCAGTAATAAAGCCAGACCAGCTGGAACAGCCCCGACAGCGAAACAGCGATCGCGAGATACAGCCCCGTCGCCGCCTTGGCCGCCTCGCCGCCGTCGCCGGTGGCGCCGCCGACCAGCAGCGCCGCGATCAGGCAGATGTTGAGGAGGACCGGCGCCGCCGCCGCGGCGGCAAAGCGCGACAGGCTGTTGAGGATCGCCGCGAACAAGGTCGCGATGCTCATCAGCGCCAGATAGGGAAAGGCGATGCGCGCCATCAGTACCGTCAGGTCGAATTTGTCGCGGTCGGTGCGTAATGCTTCACTCGCAAACAAGTGCATGACCCACGGCATCACGAGCAGCAGCAGCGCCGAAAAGACGATCAGGACCGGGATCA
>JAHCKJ010000111.1 GCA_026125835.1 Sphingopyxis sp. | reverse complement strand
TCTGCCGATCGGTCTGGCAGGTCAACCGGGTAGCGGTAAATGATGGCAGCATTGGGTCGATTAACCCCGCTGAGGAAATTTACTGTTACCCATCGGTCGCCGCCATCAGTCGTGCTCCCTGTCGCCTTGGCCCATATAAAGCTCGCTGCCAGTTTCCTTGAACAGCTCGCTCATCTCGGCCATGCCCTGCTCGGCTTCCTCGACGCTTTTCGGCGCGAACATCAGGTCGCTGTTGGGGTTGTTCGCCGCAAACTCGCGGACCTCCTGGCTGATCTTCATCGAGCAGAATTTGGGGCCGCACATGCTGCAGAAATGCGCCGACTTGGCGCCTTCCGCCGGGAGCGTCTGGTCGTGGTACTGCTCCGCCGTGTCGGGGTCGAGCGACAGGTTGAACTGGTCGCGCCAGCGGAATTCGAAGCGCGCTTTCGATAGCGCGTCGTCGCGGACCTGCGCTGCGGGGTGGCCCTTGGCGAGGTCGGCGGCGTGGGCGGCGAGCTTGTAGGTGACGACGCCGACCTTCACATCGTCGCGGTCGGGCAGGCCCAGATGCTCCTTCGGCGTGACGTAGCAAAGCATCGCGGTGCCGTACCAGCCGATCTGCGCGGCGCCGATGCCGCTGGTGATATGGTCGTAGCCCGGCGCGATGTCGGTGGTGAGCGGCCCGAGCGTGTAGAAGGGCGCCTCGCCGCACGCCTCCAGCTGCTTTTCCATATTCTCCTTGATCTTGTGCATCGGGACGTGGCCCGGCCCCTCGATCATCACCTGCACATCCTGCGCCCAGGCGCGTTTGGTGAGCTCGCCCAGCGTGTAGAGCTCGGCGAACTGCGCCTCGTCGTTCGCGTCATAGATGCTGCCGGGGCGGAGGCCGTCGCCGAGGCTGTAGGCGACGTCATAGGCCTTCATGATCTCGGTAATCTCGTCGAAGCGTTCGTAGAGGAAGCTTTCCTTGTGATGCGCGAGGCACCATTTCGCCATGATGCTGCCGCCGCGCGACACGATGCCGGTCATGCGCTTCGCCGCGAGGGGGACGTAGGGCAGGCGGACCCCGGCGTGGATGGTGAAATAGTCGACGCCCTGTTCGGCCTGTTCGATCAGCGTGTCGGCGAAGATTTCCCAGGTCAGATCCTCGGCGACGCCGCCGACTTTCTCGAGCGCCTGATAGATGGGGACGGTGCCGATCGGGACGGGCGAATTGCGGATGATCCATTCGCGCGTGTCGTGGATGTTGCGCCCGGTCGACAGGTCCATGACGGTGTCGGCGCCCCAGCGGATCGACCAGACCATCTTGTCGACCTCGGCCGCGACGTCGCTGGCGACCGCGCTGTTGCCGATATTGGCGTTGATCTTGACGAGGAAGTTGCGGCCGATGGCCATCGGCTCGCTTTCGGGGTGGTTGATGTTGCTGGGGATGATCGCGCGGCCGCGGGCGACCTCGTCGCGGACGAATTCCGGGGTGACATAGTCGGGGATGCTGGCGCCGAAGCTTTCGCCGTCGCGCTTGTACTCGGACAGGCGGGCGCGGCCGAGATTCTCGCGCTCGGCGACATATTCCATCTCGGGGGTGATGATGCCGCGGCGGGCATAGTGCATCTGGCTGACGTTCTGGCCGGGTTTGGCGCGGAGCACCTGGCGGCGGACGTTGGGGAAGGCGGGGACGCCGCCTGAGCGATCCGGGCCGAGCTGGCCGTTGTCCTCGGGCTTGACCTCGCGCTGGGTGACCTCCTCGACGTCGCCGCGGCCGCGGATCCAGTCGCGGCGGAGTTCGGGGAGGCCCTTGGCGATGTCGATGACCGCGTCGGGGTCGGTGTACGGCCCGCTGGTGTCGTAGACGCGCACCGGCGGCTCGCCCGACGAGGGTTCGAGCAGGATTTCGCGCATCGCGACGCGGATGCCGCTGCCGGTCTGCGTCGCGACATGGATCTTGCGGCTGCCGCGGATCGGGCCGGTGGTGACCCCGATGGGCTGGGCTTGCGTCTTGTCGAGGCGGCTGTCGATGTCGGCCATGTCTGTTCGCTCCATAGGTTCGGAGCGAGAACGGGGATTCCGGGCGTGGAATACCGACCCTCCCTCCGCCGGTATTAACCGGATCAGGTTCAACGGGTCGCGGTCTATTCCGCTCTCAACCGGCGATTACGCGCGCGGCTCCCCGGGGATGGCAAAGATTTAGCGGACCGTAGCGTCGCTGTCGAGCGCTGCCGCTCATTTCGCGGCGGCGGCGTTGAAATCGTGAACGAACGCTCCGGGAATGCGGCTGTCGTAGGCGCGCTGGATCTGGCATTTGCCGGCCCGGCGTTTGCAGTCGGCCTGCGCGGCCTCGGCTCCGCGCTTGGCAGTGCGTTCGGCGACGACGTTGGTGTCGCTGTTCGACTTGAACGGCTGGATCACGCCGTTGCCGACCCCCGCGGCGATGCGGCACCTGCTGGCCGAGGCGGCAGCACAGGCGGCCAGCGCGGCGTCGTTCGCCGCGCCCACGCTGCGATGGCCGCTGGCGATATAGAGCCGCCCGTCATAGCCCTCGCCGTACACCCAAGCCGCGCTGGCGTAGAGTTTGCGCGCTGTCGGCCGGGGGCTGTAGCGGCGCTTGTCGGCGCCGAAACTGTGCAGGATTTCGCAAGGGAGCAATTGTTTCGACGAGCATTCGGCGAGCACCCGCTTGCGGCTGGCGCCCCCCTGGCCGTTCCAGCCGTTCCACAGGCCGCCCTGGCTGTCGCGGATGATCGTCATCGACGAATTGTTCCAGTCGCCAATCGAGGCGCAGCCGCCGCCCATGTCGCGGTTGCATGCCGCCAGCGCTTCGCGCCTGGCCGTGTCGGCGTTGTTCCAGTTGCCGGCCATCCAAACATCGTCGGCATCGGCATGAAAGGCGACCGAGCCAAAGGCATAATAGACCCCGCCGCCCCCGCCGTCGCCACCCCCGCCGCCGCTGCGTTCGCACACCGGCACCGCGGCGACGCCATGGCTGCCCCCCGATACGCCGACCTGTACCTCGCCGGGGCCGGGGCCGCCGGGGCAGGGATAGGCAGCGCGGGCGGGCTGTGGCGCGGCGAAGAGGAGGAGTGCCGCGACGAAGAGGCCGGCCAGTACGGAAAAGCGGATCATGGCCGGCTCCTATCGATTGGCGGCGGCGAAGTCGTGGACGAATTCGCCCGGGGTGCGGCTGTCATATACGCGCTGGAGGGTGCAGGATTGCCCGCGCTTTGTGCAATTGGCCTGTGCGGCCTGCGCGGCGCGCTTGGCGCTGGTTTCGAACGTCGCGCTCTGGTCGTCGGCGCCGAGAAGATAGGTCTGGATAAAGCCGTTGCCGGTGAGCGCGACAAGCGCGCAGCGCTGGCGCGTTGCCGCGGCGCAGGCATCGAGCGCGAGGCGCTGGGCCGCCGCCTGTTCGCGCTGGCCGCTGGCGATATAGAGGCGGCCGTCGAAGCCTTCATTTCCTTCGACCCAGGCGGCGGCGGCGTAGAGCTTGCGCGCGCTCGCCTTGGCATAATGGCGGTTCTTGCTCGACGAAAAGGTGCCGAGCACCTCGCATGGCAACAATTGCCGGGCGCTGCATTCGGCTTGCGATTTCTTGCTGTGGACGCCGCCGTCGCCGTGCCAGGCCGACCACAGCGACCCGCTGCGGTCGCGCAGGATCATCATCGACGAATTATGCCATTCGCCGATCGAGGTGCAGCCGCCGCCCATCGCACGGTTGCACGCGGCCAGCGCGGTCCGTTCGGCGGTGACGGGGCCGTCGTAGCTGCCCTCCATCCAGACGTCGGAGGCATCGGGGTGCCAGGCGATGGCGCCATAGCGATAATAGACCCCGCCACCGCCGCCGCCGCCGCCGCCGCCCTGGGCACGATCGCAGATCGGGACCGCGGCGACGCCGTGACTGCCCCCCGATACGCCGACCTGGACCTCGCCGGGGCCGGGGCCGCCGGGGCAGGGATAGGCGGCGGCAGCGGGTTGCGGGGCGAGGAGGAGGAGCGCGGCGGCGACCGGAACAAACAGGGTGAGCGACAGCCGGGCGAGCGGGGCGAGGATATGGATCATCCTTCTGTTTTATCTGCTTTTCAATGCGCCAGCCAAGCTGATAATGTACCGGTGCGCGGCGCTCGCTGCGCCCGCCCGGCCACTCGTCTAGCCAAGACCGGCCGGCGGCGGGCAGGATGATGACGAGGAGCAGGAAGGTGAGCGGACGACAGGCGATGCGGTTCAAACCGGCGGCGGCGGCGCTGGTGCTGGCGGGGGTTGCGGCGTGCGGCGCCGAAGCCGGGAGCGCGGCGGACGCCGGGCAGGCATCGCCGCGCGAGATGCCCGGCGGGGCCGCGGTAGCTGCCGGAACCGATGCGACGCCGTCGCCCGGCGAAAGCGACCGGCTGCGGCTGGGCCTGGCCGAAGCGGCGTGCCGCGCCGGTGATTTCGAGGGATTTTTCTTTGCCTTTTCGCGGTCGGCGGCGGTGCGTGCCCGCTATACCGCGGCAGAGGTCGGCGCGGGGGTTCGCGGCAGCTCGCGGCTGATGACGCGCCGCGACTATCTTGACCGGCAAAGCTATCCGATCGCGACGATCGACATGTCTTTTGTGACGGCCGCGTCGGCGGCGGCCTTCGCCCGCGGCGGCGGCAGTGATCCGAAGCTGCTGCGCCCGGTCGCGCTGGAGTTCAACACGGCGGGCGACAACCGCCGCGGGGTGGATTGGGCAACGGGCACCTTCGAACAGGATCTGAACCCGCCACCGGCCGATCTGGAAGAGGGGCCGGGCGCCCTGATCGACGGCAGCGGTCCGAGCGGCACGCTGTTGTTCCGGCCGACCGCGACTTGCTGGGAATTGTTCGAGGACGTCCACAACCTGCCGCCGGGTTGACGCAAGCGGGCGCACATCTTTGTCATAAAGGCGCGCGCGCCTGTCATCGCTTTGTCGCGCAAGCGTCGCGATAAAGCCGCCGAGCCGCGCCACAGGGGCGGGCGATGATCCCCATCGCCACAGAAAGTTCCCTGTCATGTCGCACCGGTTTCGCCTGATTTCCGCCACGCTGCTTGCCGCCACCGCCTCCCCCGCACTGGCGCAGGCGGACACTGCCCCCGCTTCCGCCCCCACTGACGCCGAAGGCGACCTCATCATCGTCACCGCGCAAAAGATCGAACAGCGCGCGATCGACGTGCCGATCACCATTTCGGCGACCAGCGGCGCGCGGATGCGCGACCTGGGGATCGGCGACCTCGACGAGCTGTCGAACTATGTGCCTGGGCTCAACATCCAGGAACAGAGCGCCAACAATCCCGGCGTCGTCATCCGCGGCATCACGTCGGACAGCGGATCGGCGCAGCAGGCAGCGCGCGTCACGCTCTATTACAACGGCACCGACATCTCGCGCTCGCGCGGGTCGTACCAGGCGATCTACGACGTCGACCGGATCGAGGTGATCAAGGGGCCGCAGGCGACCCTGTTCGGCACCGCATCGGCGGTGGGCGCGATCAGCATCATTTCGGCGCGGCCCAAGCCCGGCTTTTCAGGCGAAGTCAGCGCCAGCTACGGCAATTATGACGCGATCACGCTGGGTGGCTTCCTCAACCTGGGGTCCGACAAGATCGCCGCGCGCGTCGCCGCCGAATGGAAAAAGCGCGACGGCTATGTCCGCAACCTCGCGGCGGGGCAGGAGGATCTGTACGCACAGGACCAGCTGGGGGTGCGCGGATCGTTGCGCGCAACGCCGACCGAAAGTTTCACCGCCGACCTGATCCTGACCTATGACCGCCAGCGGCACAGCGGCACGCCGTTCATTTCGGGCACCTATCCGACCGCGTCGGGGCCGGCGAACCCGTTCGGCGATGCGGCGCTGGGTGGATCGCCCTTGTCCGAAAGTGTGCTGGGGCTCGCAAAGCTGGGGCTGCGCCGCGACGTTTATGATGCCAATCTGACGCTGGACTGGCAGGTCGCCGACGACTGGACGATCACGATGGTCAACAGCTACCGCGATTTCGACAGTCTCGAGATTTTCGACGCCGACGGCAGCGCCGCCTGGTATCTGGAATTCGCCGAAGCTGCGAAGGGGTGGCAGTTCAACCACGAAACGCGCTTTTCGTACACCAGCGACGCGTTCCGCGGCGCGTTCGGGTGGAACGGTTTTGTCGAGGACGGGTCGCAGGTGGTGCCCTTTTCGAGCGAGGAGGGGATTTTCCTGCAATGCGCGGCGCGGTTGATCCCCGGCCTGCCGTGCATCGCGCCCGATGGCAGCGTCGCCGCGGCGGCGGCAACGCGGATTTTGACCGGCGGCGCGGCGACGGCGATCCCCTATAGCTCGACCTTTGGCAATATCGGCAAGAACCAGAGCTATTCAGTATTCGCCGACGGCACCTGGATCGCCAGCGACGCGCTGGAGGTGACCGCAGGGGTACGCGCGCTGATCGAAAAGCGCCGCTCGGGCTTTTTTGCGGTGGTGCCGCGGTCGCGGATCACCGGCGGCGCGTCGCTGATCCCCGGACAGGTCGATACCGGCGGGCAGACCTTTTACAGCGAGGACAGTTTCCAGGCCTTCCTGCCGCGTTTCAACATCCTCTATCGTTTCGGGGGCGGCTTCAACGCTTTTGCCACCGTGTCGAAAGGGCGGCGATCGCCGACGGTGAACCTCGGCGCGCGCCGCACCGCGGCGGGGCCGGTGCCGAACGTCAGCCGGATCGCCGAAGAAAATGTGTGGAACTACGAGGTCGGGCTGAAGGCGGCGCGCGGCGGCTTTTCGGGCTCGCTCGGCGGTTATTACCAGACCTATGACAATTTCCAGGTGTCGGTGGTCCAGCCCGACGGCACCACGATCACCCAGAGCGCGGGGACGGCGAGCAATTTCGGGGTCGAGGCCGAAGCGAGCGTCGCGGTGAGCGACTGGCTGCGCCTGTTCGGCAATGTCGGCTGGATCGACGGCGGCATCGACGACAAACCTGCGAACGGCGTGTTCGCGGGCGACCGTTTCCGCCTGCAGCCCGAATGGCAGGCGGCGGCAGGCTTTACGGTCAATGCCGATCTGGGCGGCGGGGTGCGGCTGTTCGCCACCCCGACGGTGACCTATCGCAGCAAGATATTTTTCGAGGTGCCGAACCGCGAGGGGATCAGCCAGGATGCGGTGACCTTGGTCAATG
>JAHCKJ010000110.1 GCA_026125835.1 Sphingopyxis sp. | reverse complement strand
CACGACATCGTCAGCGTGATGATCGAGCGGCAGAAGGCCTCGCTCGGCTTCGAAACCACGCTGCAAGTCCGCAACAAGCTGCTGTCCGCCTATCGCGACATCATGAACATGCCGGTGTAACCCATGGCCGATACCCAGATCCTTGCCCCCGTCGACGATGGCCATGCGGGTCGCCTGCCTGCCCCGGCCAACGCCAACCCCTTCGCACCGCTGACCGGACTCATCCGCCAGCCGGCGGTGCAGCGCGCGCTGCCCGCCATCGCCATGACGTCGGCGATCGGCATTGCCGCGCTTGCCTATTTCACGATGAACGCGGCGCCGCAGGCGCAGCTGTTCGCCGGTCTGGACGACAGCGACAAATCGGCGGTGGCCGACGCCTTGCAGACGCAGGGCATCGGCCACCGCATCGACCCGGTCACGGGCGCGCTGACCGTCGATGCCGACAAATTGCACCAGGCGCGGATCGCGCTGGCCGGACAAGGCCTGCCCAAGGCGGCGCCGAGCGGCGACAGCCTGATCGCGTCGCTGCCGATGGGATCGAGCCGCGCGATCGAGGGCGAAACGCTGCGCTCCGCGCGCGAGGCCGACCTGTCGCGGACGATCGAAACGGTCGACGCGGTCAAGAGCGCGCGCGTCCATATCGCCGCCGCCGAACCCAGCCTGTTCGTCCGCGAGGACAAGCCGGCGACGGCATCGGTGATGCTGACCTTGCAGAACGGGCGCTCGCTGTCCGACGGCCAGGTGCAGGCGATCCGTTACCTCGTCGCCTCGTCGGTGCCCGGCATGAACGCCGAGCAGGTGTCGGTGATCGACCAGCGCGGCGCGCTCTTGTCCGACACCGCATCGGGCAGCGACATGAAGGCGTTCCAGTTGCAGGTGCAGATCGAGGACCGTTTCCGCCGCGCGCTCGATACTTTGCTCGGTCCGATGCTCGGCGCGGGCAATTACAGCGTCGAAGTCCATGCCGACGTCGACATGTCCGAAAGCCAGGCGACGCGCGAGAGTTTTCCCGAGAACGACCGCGCGATGACCAGCGAACAGATTACCCGCACCGTCAGCGGCCAGGGCGCCCCGCCCGCGGTCGGCATTCCCGGCGCGCTGTCGAACCAGCCGCCGCAGGCGACCACGGTCACCGCCAATGCCCCGCAGCCGACCCCCGCACCGACGGCAATGCCGGGAACCGAAAGCAACGAAAATGCCGCGCGCGCCTTTGAAGTCGGCCGCGAGATTTCGGTCACCCATTCGCCGCAGGGCAAGCTGCGCCGCGTCTCGGTGGCGGTCGCGCTCAACCAGGGCAAGAAGGCATTGACCCAGGCCGACCTGACCAAGATCGATGCGCTGGTGAAGGGCGCGGTCGGTTTCGATGCCGCGCGCGGCGACGTCGTCGCGATCAGCCAGCGCCCGTTTGTCCAGGCCGAAGTCACCGAGCCGGCCTTCTACGACCAGGCCTGGTTCCTGCCGCTCGTCAAACAGGTCGGCGCCATCCTTGCCGCGCTGCTGGCGTTCCTGTTCATCGGCCGCCCGTTGATCCGCGCCGCCAAGGCGCGTGCCGCCGAACGCGCCGAACGTAACTCGGCTCTGGAGGAAACATTGCTCGCCGCCACGGACGCGCGCCCCGCGCTCGCCAGCGCCGGCGCCGGCCGCGAAATCACCCTCGAGATGATCGAGCAGGCACCGAGCTATGAGGCGCGCGCCAACCTTGTCCGCGCCTTTGTCCGGCAGGATTCGGCCCGCGCCGCGCTCGTCGTGCGCCAGCTGATGCAGGAGGGCGCCCGTGCCTGACGCCGCCGACACGCTGAGCCCGCCCGCCGCCCCCGCGATCGAAGGATCGGCCGCCGCCGCCATCCTGCTGATGCTGCTCGACGAGAATGAAGCGGCGACGATCCTGAAGCATCTGGCCCCCGAAGAGGTGCGCCAGCTGGCGAAATCGATGTTCGACACCGCCAACGCCAGCGAGCAGCAGATCGGGCAGGCGCTCGACCGGTTCGTCGTCCGCAGCCGCGACGTCAGCGCGCTGGCGATCGGCGCCGATACGCGCATCCGTACCGTCATCAACCAGGCGGTGGGCAATGTCCGCGCCGACAATATCCTGGCCGCGGTCGCGCCGCAGCGCAGCGCCACCTCGCTGGAAATCCTGCGCTGGATGGACGTCGATGCGATCAGCGCGCTGCTCGCCACCGAACATCCGCAGGTCGGCGCGCTGATCCTGTCGGTGCTGGTCCCCGACGTTGCGGCGCGCGCGATCGAGACGCTCGACGAAATCCTGCAGGCCGATCTGGTGCTGCGCGCCGCACAGCTGACCGCGGTCCCCGCGGCCGCGATCGAAGATCTGGAATCGGTGCTCGCCAGCGCCAATGTCGACGGCCAGCGCGTTGCGAAACAGGCGATCGGCGGCCCCAGCGACGTCGCCAAGATCATGAAGAAAATGCCGAAGTCGCTGAGCGAACGCACGATCCGCGCGCTCAAAAAGACCGACAAGCTGCTCGCCCAGACGATCGAGGAAGAAATGTTCATCTTCGAAAATCTGCGCGACCTCGACAAGAAGAGCCTGGGTTCGGTGCTGCGTTCGGTCGATGCGGCGCAGCTCGCCGTCGCGCTGAAGGGCACCGACGACGACATGATCGACCTGTGCCTGTCGACGATGTCGCAGCGCGCGGCAGAAACGATCCGCGACGAAATGGCCGAAATGACGATGGTCAAGCGCGCCGACGTCGACGATGCGCAAAAGAGCGTGATGACGATCGTCCGCCAGATGGCGGCGTCGGGCGAAATCATGATCGCGGGCGGGGGCGACGATTATGTCTGACCGGTCCGCCGAAACGGGCTTCAGCCCCGTATCGCTGGCCGACGCGATGGCGCGCGGCGGCGGTTTTCGTCCGCTGGCCTTTGGCGGCCATCCCGTGGCCCAGCCAATGGCACCGCGACCGGTCGCCGAGCCCGATCTCGACGATCCCTTTGCCCGCGGCCTCGCCGAAGGGCAGCGCGTCGCCGAAGCCGCCTTTGTCGCCGAACGCCACCAGCTGCTGGCATTGCTCGCCAATGCCGAAGCGTTGCAGGACGAACCGAGCGAGGAACTGGCGCAGCTGATCGCGCGCACCGTCGAACGGCTGGTGCGCCAGATCGTCGCCGACGCCCCGATCGACGCCGCGTGGCTTCAGGCGCAGGCCGAAACCGCCGCCGCGCTGGTCGCCGATGCCGACAAGGCGCGTAGGCTGTGCGTGCATCCCGACGATGCCGCGCTGCTGAGCGATTGTCCGCTGTCGCTCGCCATCGAAAGCGACAGCGCGATGATGCGCGGTACCGTGCGCATCGAAACCTCGACCGGCTGGATCGAACATGGCCGTGCCGTCTATCTCGACGAACTGTGCGCCGCGCTGGGCGAAGGGGCCGCCGCATGACGCGCCGCCTCGCCCTGTCCGCGCAGCAACTGCTCGACCCGATCGACCTGACCGATGCCAGCCCGCGCCGCATCGGCACGCTGGTGTCGCACGAAGGCATCATGCTGGAAGTGTCGGGTTTTCCGCAGCCGCTGGGCAGCAACGTCCGCATCAAGTCGGCGAACAATGATTATGTTTATGGCGAGGTTGTCGGCTTTCGCGGCCAGAGCAGCCTGGTCCTGCCGTTCGATACCAATATGCCGCTGGTCACCGGCGCGCCGGTCGAGCCGCATGGCGCGAGCAGCATGGTCGCGTGCGGCAAGGCGCTGCTCGGCCGCATCATCGATGCGCAGGGCAATCCGCTCGACGGCCGTCCGCCGGTCAAATCGCAATTCCAGTGGCCGCTCGCCGGGCGCAAGGTCAATCCGCTGCGCCGCGGCCGCGTCACCCGGCCGCTGAACATGGGCGTGCGCGCGATCAACGCGCTGCTCACCGTCGGCGAAGGACAGCGCGTCGCGATCATCGCCGGGTCGGGCGTCGGCAAATCGGTGCTGATGGGCCAGATGATCGCCGGCACCGAATGCGACGTCATCGTCGTCGGGCTGATCGGCGAGCGCAGCCGCGAGGTCAGCGACTTCGTCGAAACCAAATTGCCCCCCGAAGTCCGCAAGAAGGCGGTCGTCGTCGCGGTCCCCGCCGATCATCCGCCGCTGCTGCGCCTGCGCGCCGCGATGCGCGCCACCGCGATCGCCGAGGCGTTTCGCGCCGACGGCAAGAAGGTGCTGCTGCTGATCGACAGCCTGACCCGCGTCGCGCATGCGCAGCGCGAGATCGGGCTGACATTGGGCGAGCCGCCGACAATGAAGGGTTACCCACCGTCGGTGTTCGCGCTGATTCCGTCGCTCTGCGAACGCGCGGGCATCGACCGCGAAACCGGTGGCTCGATCACCGCGCTCTACACGGTGCTCGCCGACGGCGGCGACATCGACGATCCCGTCGTCGACAGCGCGCGCGCGATCGTCGACGGCCATATCATCCTGTCGCGCCAGCTGGCCGAACAGGGCGTCTATCCGGCGATCGATGTCGCCAGGTCGCTGTCGCGCACGATGGTCGACAGCGTCGATCCCGAACATGCCGCCGCCGCCGCGCGCTTTCGCCAGCTGTGGTCGGCCTATGAAGAGAACCGCGACCTGATGCTGATGGGCGCGTACGTCGCCGGCGGCGATCCGGTGCTCGACACCGCGATCGCGCGCCACGCCGACCAGCTCGCCTTCGTGACCCAGCCCGCCAAGGCGCAGGTCGATTTCGACATTTCCCGCCAGACCCTGATTGAAGGATATTCCGCATGACCGCCCGCACCGCACGCCGCAAACGCATCATCCGCGTGCGCACCGTCGAACATCAGATGGCCGAGGCGAATCTCGCGCGCGCCACGGGCGAACTCGCCAGCCTGGTCGAGCTGGCCAAGCGGCTCGAAACGCTGCGCGTCGATCTGGCGATGGCCAAGGGTGCCGTCGCGGGCGGCGCGCTCAACACGATTGGCGAGCTCGCGATGCGGCTCGACATTGCGCAGGAAAATCTGACCGCGCCATTGAGCAATGCAAGCGCGCGCCGCGACCAGGCCGGAATGCTGGCGCAAAGCGCGATGGCCAAGGAAGAATCGGCGGTCCGCCTGTACGAGCGCAGCCGCAAATCGGCCGAAGCCGAAGCCGAGCGTCGCCGCGACGCCAACCGCCCGCACCGCACGCGCGGCGGCATGCGCCTGCGCCTGATCGAAGGCGGCGCGGCATGATGGGCGCCGCCTCCCTCCCCCATCCCCAGGGTTCGACGCCCGCGGGGTTCGCCGCCTTCCTGGGCACGATCGGCCAGACGCCGACCGGTACCGGCGAAGACGGCGGTTTCGAGCAATTGCTGGCGGCGATCCCACAGGTCGATGCCGCCGCGGTAAAAGCGGCGCCGGTGGCCTCGGCTGCGCCGTTGACGTCGGCTGCGCTCTTGAACCCGGTTACGCCCTTAGCCGCTTCTAATTTGGTTGCGCCGGTTGCCGTCACCACTGCGGCGGAGGTCGTCCCGGCGGTGGTCGCGGGCGACGGTGCCGTCAGCGATATCGCGATCGAAGTACCGGTTACGACCGGCAAGGACGATGCGCCCAAAACCGAACCCGACACCGATACGGCCGCCGCATCGGCAGCAAAATTGCTGATCGCGTTGAACGGCAGCGCCGCCAAGCCCGAGACGAAATCGCTCAAAGCGGTCGATGCCGAGGTCAAAGCGGACGGCACAACAACCGCTGATAACGGTACCGCAACCGCAAAGCCCGCTGAACCGGTCGCGGCGCCCGAAACGCCCGCACCGACGACAAGTCCGGCCACCGCAGCGGCCCTGCCCGTCGCGACCACACCTGTCGCCGCGGCGGTGGTTGCCGCTGTCGTTGGCAAGCCGGTGAAGACGAGCGACACCGGCAAGCTTCCCGTCGCTGACCCGGCGCCGACCGCCGAGACCGTTGCCAGCGCCCCGACCGCCGACAAACCGCGCAGCGCCGAAGCCAAGCCCGTGGCACCCGAAATCGAAATAGCCATCGCGGCGCCAGCGCCGGGCAAGCCGCGCCCCGCGCCGCTGCCAGGCCCGGTTGTCACCGCTAGCCAAGGGGTCGCGGCCAGGCCCGCCGATGCGGCACCGTCGATGACGATCCAGTTCACGCAGCTGACGACAACGGGCGTCGCAGCATCGGCCAACACAGTCGCGTCGGTGACCGTCGCCGAACGCATCCTCGACCTCGCCAGCGATGGCGCGTGGATCGACCAGCTGGCGCACGACATTGCGGCGACCAAATCGGACAGCGGCGACATCAGCTTTCGCCTGATGCCGCGCCACCTCGGCCGCCTCGACGTCGCGATGGTGATGGGCGACGAGGGTGTTGCGCTGAAGCTCGACACCCAGCATGAAGCCACCGCGACGATCGTCACCGCTGCCCAAGGCCGACTGGTCGAAGACCTGCGCCAGCAGGGCGTCCGCGTCTCCGCCAGCGAAGTCACCTGCACCCCCGGCGACACCGGCCGCCAGATGCAGGGCCAGTCGCAGGGCCATGGCCGGAGCACCGCGCAGGACGTCAGCCATCTGATCGAAACCGTTACCGAGCGCGTCAAGGCGCGTGACCCCGAAGAGGCCGCCAACCGCCGCGGCCGCTTCGCCTGACCATGAGGGAATGACCGATGTCCAAGGATAAAGCCGAAACCGAAGCCAAGCCGAAGGGCAAGCTCAAGAAATTGCTGTTCATCGGCATCGGCGCCCTGGTCCTCGTCGGAGCCGGAGCCGGAGCGGGCATCTATTTCGGCGCGCTGTCGGCGCACGAAGCCAAGCCCGAGGATCAATATCCCAAGCTGGTCGTGCGCGGCAAGGATGCGCCAGCTGCCGAAGGCGACGAGAAGGACGCTGCGCCCAAGGTCGGCACGGTGTCGGTGCCGAACGACAGGTTCAAGGTCGACCCGCGCAAATATGAAGTCACCTATTTTGCGATCCCCGACGCCTTTACGACGAACCTGGCCGACGGGTCGGGCTTTCTGCAGGCGGGTATCAGCCTTTCGACCTTCTACGACGGCAAGGTTATCAATAATATCAAACGGCAGGCGGTGCCGATCCGTTCGGTCGTCCTTATGGTGCTGTCCGAACAGGATCCGGCGCTGCTTTCCACATCGCAGGGCAAACAACGGCTGCAGCGGCAACTGACCGCTGCGA